>CAKQSC010000061.1 GCA_934271725.1 uncultured Clostridia bacterium | reverse complement strand
CGCTTAACGTTTCGTTAGCCTCGTTTATCTCTTTAAACTTCTCCGCGCAAGTCGGATCGTTCGGGTGAAGATCGGGGTGATACTGCTTAACGAGTTTACGGTAAGCGGATTTTATCTCTTCTTCGCTCGCGTCCTTTTTTAAGCCGAGAACGTCATAATAATTCTTTGCCATATATTCCCTTTATACCCCGAAACCGAAAAGCGTTTCCGCTTTTCGGTTCGTGTTTTTTAGTTGATAGTAGTGTTATTTACGATTAGTTCTGATGAAACTCCGCATCGGGGCCGTTACCGCCTTCCGCGCCTGTTCCGCCCATATCGTTAGGGTTACCGCCGTTTGCCTGATATACTTTCGTAAATATGGGCTGAACGACGTTGTTAAGCGTTTCGAGAGCCTTTACCATACGGTCGTTATCGTTGCTTTCGAGTTCCGTCTTTGCGTCTTTTACGGCGTTTTCGATAGTTTCTTTATCGCTTGCGTCGAGTTTGTCGCCCAAGTCTTTTACAGATTTTTCTACCGTGAAAATGAATCCGTCCAACTTATTGTGGTTGTCTACGACTTCTTTTCTCTTTTTATCCGCTTCTTCGTATTCTTTCGCTTCGTTTACGGCTTTGTTGATGTCCGCTTCCGAAAGGTTAGAGGAAGAAGTAATCGTAATGTTTTGTTCCTTGCCCGTTCCCAAATCTTTTGCGGAAACCTTAACTATACCGTTTGCGTCTATATCGAAGGTAACTTCTATCTGAGGTATTCCTCTCGGCGCGGGCGCAATTCCCACGAGTTGGAATCTGCCGAGCGTTTTATTGTCCGCAGCAAACTCTCTTTCGCCTTGCAAAACGTGAATGTCAACCTGCGTCTGATTATCCGCCGCCGTAGAGAACACTTGCGATTTCTTTACGGGAATGGTAGTGTTTCTCTCTATAAGTTTAGTGGTTACACCGCCGAGCGTTTCGATACCGAGCGACAACGGAGTTACGTCGAGAAGTACGACGTCTTTTACGTCGCCCGACAAAACACCGCCCTGAATAGCCGCGCCGATTGCGACGCATTCGTCCGGGTTAATACCTTTGAACGGTTCTTTACCCGTCATTTTTCTTACCGCTTCGACTACCTGAGGCATACGCGTGGAACCGCCGACGAGAATTACTTTGTCTATCTTGTCGTAAGTAAGTTTCGCGTCCGCCATAGCCTTTTTCATAGGTTCGATGGTAGCGTTTACGAGATCCGCAGTCAACGCCTCGAACTTTTGTCTTGTAAGAGTTACGTCAAGGTGTTTCGGTCCCGTAGCGTCCGCCGTGATGTACGGCAAGTTGATGTTGGTAGACGTCATGCTCGAAAGTTCGATTTTAGCCTTTTCGCTCGCTTCTTTAAGTCTTTGAAGAGCGAGTTTGTCTTTGGACAAATCTATACCCTCTTTCGCCTTGAATTCGTCTATAAGATAATTCATTATTCTGTTATCGAAGTCGTCACCGCCGAGCATACAGTTACCGTTGGTTGCAAGAACTTCAAACACGCCGTCGTTGATTTCCATAACCGAAACGTCGAACGTACCACCGCCGAGGTCGTATATAATAACTTTCTGATTGCTGTCTTTATCGAGTCCGTACGCGAGAGCCGCCGCCGTGGGTTCGTTTATAATTCTCAAAACGTTAAGTCCCGCTATCTTGCCGGCATCTTTCGTAGCCTGACGCTGACTGTCCGTAAAGTATGCGGGGCAAGTGATAACCGCGTCCGTTACGGGACCGCCGAGATAACTTTCCGCGTCCTTTTTAAGTTTGGAAAGTATCATTGCCGAAATCTCTTGCGGAGAATAACTCTTTCCGTCAATCGTTACTTTATAATCGCTACCCATGTGTCTTTTAATGGAG
The DNA here is from genome assembly GCA_934271725.1 of uncultured Clostridia bacterium. Taxonomy (GTDB): domain Bacteria; phylum Bacillota; class Clostridia; order Christensenellales; family Borkfalkiaceae; genus CAKQSC01. The sequence continues at coordinate 4,001 of CAKQSC010000061.1, read as the reverse complement.
GAAACGGTTCTGTCCGCGTTAGCCACCGCCTGACGTTTTGCAACCTGTCCGACGAGTCTTTCGCCGTCCTTTTGAAATCCTACTACCGACGGAGTCGTTCTCGAACCCTCCGCATTCGCTATAACGACGGGTTCACCGCCTTCCATAACCGCTACGCAACTGTTCGTCGTACCTAAATCTATACCTATCGTTTTCATAATTTTATATCTCCTTAAACGTAATTTTTTATTTAATAACGCTTACCTTAGCGTATCTTATAATTTTATCGCCGTATTTGTATCCATTTTCAAAAACCGCTTTCACGTTACCCGAAACGTCGTTTTCCTGCGGTTCCGCCTGCATTACGGCTTCTGCAACGTTAGGGTCGAATACCTGCCCTTCGGGATTTATTTCTTCTACGCCTAAATCTTTGCAAACCTCTTTAAAAGATTTTAAAAGCATTTCTATTCCTTTGCGATTAACGTCGTCGAGAGGCATAGAAAGCGCTCTTTCGAGATTGTCGCCTATCGGAAGTATCTTTCTTACCGTATCCGCTTTGCCGTTTACGTAAGCGTTAGTCGATTCCGAAGCCACTCTCTTTTTATAATTCGCAAACTCCGCGGAAACTCTGTACCATTTGTCCTTATAATCCTCGGAAAGTTCGGTAAGTTCTTTAACCTTACCGTCGTATTCCGACTTTAAAACGGTTTCGGGCGCTTTCGTTTCCGTTTCCTTGACTTTTATCTCTTCCGCCTTATCGGCTTTTATCTTTTTATCTTTTTCCTTATCCATTCGACTACCTGTCTTTTATCATATTTTCAAGCATTTTTCCGACTCCTTCGAGAACGGATATAACTTTCTGATAATCCATTCTGACGGGACCTATAACGCCGTACGTACCTAACTTTTTGCCTTCCGACGAATAAGTCGCCGTAACTACCGAACAATCCTCCGGCATTCCTTCACCGCACTCTTTGCCTATTCTTACGCTTATGTCTATGTTTTCGTCTCTTTTAAGAATACCCGCAAGTTGGTCTTTGCTGTTTATGACGGACAAGAGATTTTTCACTTTCTCTTTTTCGTCGCTTGTAGGAATGTCTACTATTTTTTCCTGTCCTTCGAGATAAACTCTGTTTTCTCTCTCGCTCAGATAATCAATAATCGCTTCCGTAATCTTCGAGAACAATTCTTTGTATTCGCTTATATCTCTTACCAAATCGTCGCCCGACTCCAAAACCTGTTTAAGGTCTTTGCCGATAAACGTATGCTCTATCATATTGTTGCAACGCTCGAACTGTTCGTTCGTCATATCTTCGGGTAAATCTATCGACTTGTCGTTTATAAGCGTGTTTTCCGTCGCAACGAGAAGAAGCGCCTTATCCGCTTTGAATCTGAACAACTTTACGCTCGTGATTTTTTCGTCGCTGTTAACCCCCGCCATCGAAACGGAAGTGTAGTCCGTAAGGTCGCTTATGACTTTGGTTACGTTTTTTATAACGTGTTCCATATCGTCGGAGCCTTTCTCGAAAGCGGTTTTTATGAAACTTACTTCTTTGCTTGAAAGTTTGCCTTTGTCCATAAGTTCGCTTACGTAAAGTTTATACGCCTCTACCGACGGAACCCTTCCTCCGCTCGCGTGGCGTTGAGTAAGATACCCCAACTCTTCAAGCGTTGCAAGTTCGCTTCTTACCGTTGCCGAACTTATATCTTTAAGATGCTTTTCCGTTATGCTTTTACTGCTGACCGGCTTCGCGCTCTCGATATAATCGTCCACGACTATTTGAAGTATTTTCTTTTTTCTGTCCGACAGTTTCATTTTCCTTTACCTTGCTAGCAATATTTTATGCTATTTGTTAGCACTCGATACACTCGATTGCCAACTTTCTACTAAATAATACTATTATGTTTTTCCTTTGTCAAGCGTTTTTTACAACTTTTTTAAAAAAAATAAAAGGACTTTTCAAAAAGCCCTCTTATATAATAAAGTATTTAATCAATGTCTTTCGTCCGAATGAAAAGTTTCGCAAAATCTTGCGGAAAAACTCGGTTTTAATCCCTTTGCGTACAAGTGCGACAAACCGCCCATGCAAGAACAACGGAAAGTCGCGATTTTTTCTTCTCTTTCTTCCGTATAAAGTTCCGTAACGGCGGTAGGCAGACATACGAAATGATGAGAAAGTATCGTCGGCGGTATGTTGAATAAATGCGAAAGTATAACCGTTTCCACGCCGAAATGGCAGAAAAATACCAACGTATCTCTGTTTTCTTTCGTTACGTTATAAAGTTTACCCTTTCTCTCATAACCGTGAGCCTTTAAAATACCGTCGAAACCGTTACAGACTTCTTCGTAATATTTTCTTATATCGCCATTTCTGAACATAGGGTAATCGAGCCATTTTTCCGAATCGTACAAATCCTTTTCGCCCGTCCAGAAAGACGGTTTGAAATCCCATATATAATGGTCGGGCTTCTCGGGTTCCGCCCCGGAGGCGTCCACCACGTGGCAAAACTCTTTAAGCCACTCTTTTACTTCGTAAGCTTTTCCCGTACCGTCAAGGGAAATGTCCGCGGTAGCCCTTGCTCTCCCCATAGGCGAACAATAAATATCGCCGAGATTTTCTTTTTTAAGGTATTCGCCCAACGCTTTCGCTTCCTCGACGCCATTTTCGGTTATATAATCTTTTTCGTAATTCGGATCGGCGTGCCGTATAAACAATAATCTCATTACAACTTCTCGTGTATAGTTCTTTTAATTACGTCGTCTTGCTGTTCTTTGGTAAGTTTTATAAAGTTTACCGCGTAACCGCTTATTCTTATGGTGAGTTGCGGGTATTTTTCGGGGTGAGCCTGCGCGTCCAAAAGCGTTTCTCTGTTAAACACGTTTACGTTGAGGTGATGCCCTCCGCTTCTCACGTATCCGTCGAGAAGTCTTGTAAGATTTTTAACCTTTACGCTTACGTTACCGCTTTTTTCCGCCGAATACGCGTAGTCGTCTTTACCCAAAGACTCGGGCGTTACGCTGAACGTATCCGAAATGCCGTCTCTCGCGTAATCGTAAGGTATCTTCGCAACCGATTCGAGCGACGCTATCGCGCCGTTTGTATCTCTGCCGTGCATGGGATTCGCGCCCGGAGCAAGCGGTTCGCCCGCTCTTCTGCCGTCCGGCGTGTTGCCCGTCTTTTTGCCGTAAACGACGTTGCTCGTAATGGTTAAAATACTCATCGTGGGAACGCTTTCTCTGTACGTATACCTACTGCGTATTTTTTTCATAAACGTTTCGGTTATCCACACCGCTATATCGTCCGCACGGTCGTCGTTGTTGCCGTATTTGGGAAAATCGCCGAACGTTTTATAGTCGACTATAAGTCCTTCTTCGTCTCTTACGGGGTACACCTTTGCGTATTTTATAGCGGACAAACTGTCCGTCGCGCAGGAAAGTCCCGCAATGCCCGTTGCGAAAAATCTTCTCACATTCGTATCGTGAAGAGCCATTTCCAACGCTTCGTAACTGTATTTATCGTGCATATAGTGTATAAGATTGAGCGTATTGACGTATAAATCGGCAAGCCAGTCCATCATATTCTCAAACTTTTTGACAACTTCTTCGTAGACGAGCGCGCCGTCGCCGGTTACGGGCGCAAACTCGGGCGAAACTTGAAGAGCGTGCCCCGATTCGTCTTTCATAAGTTCGTCTTTACCGCCGTTCAAAGCGTAAAGCAGACATTTTGCTATATTCGCTCTCGCGCCGAAAAACTGCATATCTTTACCTACCCGCATACTGCTTACGCAACACGCTATGCAGTAATCGTCTCCCATTTCGGGACGCATAAGGTCGTCGCTTTCGTATTGTATCGCGGAAGTTTTTATCGACGTTTCCGCGCAATAATTTTTAAAGTTTTCGGGAAGATTTACCGACCATAAAACGGTAAGGTTGGGTTCGGGCGCGGGACCTAAATTATCGAGCGTATGAAGTATTCTGAAACTGCTTTTCGTAACGAGCGTTCTGCCGTCTATACCCATAC
>CAKQSC010000060.1 GCA_934271725.1 uncultured Clostridia bacterium | reverse complement strand
GCGTTGTTTATGCTATTTTGTAATATATTTTTATGACAAATAGCGTAAATAAATTGCTTTTTTTTATTAGTAGTGGTATCATATAATAAAAAGTCGGTTATGCGAATTAAATGCGTAAAGCATAAACGGTAATTATAACCTAAAAGAGATAACTATGTTAGAAGATAATATTGCGGCAATATCTACGGCGCAGGGCGCGTCGGGTTGCGCTATAATAAGAATAAGCGGAAAAGATCCGTTCGGCGTTGTGGACAAGATGTTTACGGCGAATTGCAAAAAGAAAACCTGCGATTTCGAGCCTTATAAACTGTACGTCGGCGAAATAGATGCGGGCGCGTTTAAAGATTTCGGAATGTGCGTGATATTCAGAGCCCCCAAAAGTTATACGGGCGAGAATATGGCGGAGTTTCACACTCACGGAGGCGTTGCGATAGTCAGGGGCGTTCTCGATAAGATTTTGTCTTTGGACGTAAGGCTTGCCGACAGAGGCGAGTTCACCAAAAGGGCTTTTCTGAACGGTAAACTTTCTCTTTCTTCCGCGGAGGGGCTTATCGATATGATTGACAGCCAGACGGAAGCGGAAGTCAGGGCGGGGTATTATCTTTACAGGGAAAATCTCAAAAAAAAGATAGAGGACACGCAGGACGTTTTAACGGAAGCGTTGGCGGAAATCAATGCAAGCATAGATTTTCCGGAAGAGGATTTGGAGTTCGAGTCGCTACCCGAAATCAAGGCAAAACTCAACAAAGCGACAAGCGATTGCGAAAAACTTATATCGACTTATAAAACGGGCAGAAAAATCAAAAACGGCGTTAAAGTCGCGATAGTCGGCAAACCGAATACGGGCAAATCTTCTTTGCTTAACGCCATACTCGGCGAAGACAAGGCGATAGTCAGCGCGGTCGAGGGTACTACGAGAGACGTAGTCGAGGGGAACGTGAGTATAAACGGCGTATCTTTTGATTTTTACGATACCGCCGGCATACGCGAAAGCGACGATACGGTCGAAAAGTTAGGGATAGAACGGGCTAAAAAGATAATGCAGTCCGCCGATATGGCGATTTTCGTCATCGATTCTTCAAGACCTCTCGACGATTACGACGCGGAAATTGCCGAAAGCGTCAAGGATAAAGAAAAAATAGTAGTTTACAATAAAACGGACATAAAAAATCAAAATCTCGTGGAAATTAACTCGGACGTTAAAATCTCCGCCGTAACGGGCGAGGGCGTTGACGATCTGAAAAAACTCGTCTACGATAAGGCAATAGGCGCGGGGTTCGATTCTTCTGTCGATTATCTTACCGAGAAAAGACACTACGAATCTCTGTTAAAGGCGGTTGAACGGCTTAAAAAGGCAATTCAAAGCATAGACGACGGTAATTCGCTCGATTTGGTTTCGGTTGATATAACGTCCGCATGGACGGATTTGGGCGAGATTTCGGGAAAGACGAGTAGCGAAGAGATAGTAAACGAGATATTCGCAAAGTTTTGCGTGGGAAAATAAAGAAAAGTTATGATAAATCTTGAATTATACAAAGTATTTTATACGGTTGCCAAAACGGGCAGTCTGACCAAAGCGGCGGAGGCTCTGTATATTTCGCAACCCGCCGTATCACAATCTATAAAGCAGTTGGAAACGGCTTACGGCGGAAAACTGTTCAGAAGAACTCATTCGGGAATGGTGCTGACGGAAGTCGGCGGAAAGCAGGTGTTTCAGTTGGTTGAAAAAGCGATGAAATATCTTGAAACCGCAGAGTTTAAATATTCGGAATTGAACAGTTCCGCGGCAGGGCTTTTGAGAATATGTTCTTCCGATATGACGATGACGAACGTCCTTTTGCCGTACGTTGAAAAATATCATAGAAAATATCCCAACGTGAGTCTTGTTCTGCAAAACGGCTCGTCAAAAGAAATAGTAGGCAAAGTCGTTGAAAAGAAGGTCGACCTCGGCGTAGTAAATCTTCCCGTGGAAGACAGCCGTGTAGACGTTCTCGACGATACCCATCTTCTGCACGACGTTTTCGTTTGCTCGTCAAGATTTTCCGATTTGTTAAGCGGTGTAATTCCTCTTTTCGTTCTGAAAGATTATCCGCTGATTATGCTTGACACGTCTACGACAAGCCGTGCGGAAGTAACGGAGTTCGCACACTCGCACAACGTCGACTTGGCACCCGAAATAGAGTGTAGCAGAGTCGATATGATGATAGGACTTGCAAAAATGGGTATAGGCGTTGCGTGCGTGCCTCTCGAATACGTTAAAAAAGAGTTGGAAAGCGGTGAACTCAAAACGGTTAAAACGGAGCCCGAACTTCCGGCAAGGTCGCTCGGTATAGTTACGCTTAAAGACGAAGTTATGACTTTCGCCGCGCGTGAGTTTATAAACATTATGCAGGAGGGATCTTTATGAGAAAAGGATTTTTTATAAAAATCGTTTCGTTTATGCTTTCCTTGCTGTTGATTGTTCCTTTTTTCGTTTCTTGCGGAAAGGAAAGCCAAAGAGATATGACGGACAAGGAGATAGAAAAATATTTCAACGTATCTTCTATCGGAATGTCTTTGATTTCCGCGCCCGTAAAAATCAGTTACGAAGAAAAGCAAGCGGACGAAACCGTAAAAACGGTAGACGTTATTTTTGCGTTTCAGAACGCCGAATTCAGAGGGCTTTCAGATAAATACGATAAACCGTATACCTCGACCGCCGTGCAGGTGAAAATAGTTATAGACGGCAACGAAGACAGTGCCTATTACATAAGTTTATTTTACGACGGATTGTATTTTAATTCGGATTTTACGAATCTTTACGTAGGGTTCGATTTTGAAAAAATGCTTGCGGGGTTCGGACTCGGAACAAAAGATACCGACATATCCGACACTACGGTAGTAGACGATTTGTTTTTCGGGGAAGTAACGGGTTCTTCCGATTACACGGGAAATAAAAACGAGTGGGCTTTAAAAGGCTACGAAGATTGTTTTACGGGCGAAAGAGTCGGTAAAGAATGGCACGTTAACGTCGATCTTCTGACGTTGGTCGATACGGCTATGAAAAACAACAAAGAAGCAATCGATCCCATTCTCGAATTTTTGCAACCTTATTTGCCGGGAACGGACGTAAAAGACTGGTGGAATTACCGTTTGCCCAAAATGAGCGCGGACTTTATATTCGACAAGGACGGCAATTTCGTCGATCTGAAAGCAAAAATCGAACTTTCGGGCAAATCGCACTTTTTGAGCGTGGATTTTTTGGACACTACCGAAGAATGTTCGATTAAAACGGATTTCGACAAGAGCGAATATATAGACGTTCTTGGCGGAGTGTTTACTCCGGGCAGTCTTGACAATCTTACTAACAATCTCGTAAACGTTCTTACCTGGCTTCAAAACGGCAATTTCAGTTTCGATTTCGACACGGTTTCTACCATAACGGGCGAAGCAAAATATAAGGTTGCGGGAAAGGTTAAAGTAGAAACTAACATATACGAGTTGGTAATGAAAGCCTTGACGGTCACGACTAACGAAGAAAACGACGCGAATACGAACGTCAACGAGGAAAATATAGATTTTTCCGCGATTACCGACGGTTTGCAAAACGGCTTGTCCGTAAATTTTATCGTCAGCGCGCTCGACTTGCTTAAAGAAATAGTATCGAAAGCGGATTTTTATCTTACTTTCGACCTCGTTAAATACGACGGGAACGACAAACCTTTAAGAAAACTCGAAAACTTTAAAGTAAAGATTACGGACGGAAAAGTATCTCCCGTTGATTTGGACGGAGTCGTTGTGATTCTCGACGAAAAGGACGAACTCGTAGGAAAAGAGTTCTTGTATAAATCGAGATACGAGCAATATAACGGCGATTTGGTAAAATCGATAGAGGCTTTCCTTATGTTCGATTTCCTCGGCGGATACGTCAGAATCGTCAGCGAACTTAACAGCGCGAAACTCGAAGTAACGGAAGCGGGATTGCTTAAACTCGTGTTGAACGAGGGTGAAAAAGAAGAGTTCTTCTTTGAAATAACCGCATTCGACACGGTTGCGCCGAAAGAATAAAAACAAACGCCACGAGCGGGATTGCTCGTGGCGTTTTATATGCCGTAACGGCGGTTAAAATTGTTATTTGCCGAATATTTCCGTTGCGAATTCGTTGACTTTGGAGTCCGTGAAAAGGGAGTAAAGTTTGCAGGAGAGCGCGTCTTTTTCAAAAACTTCTTTCGCGGTGTCTTTAAGCGAGTATTCGCTTTTTCGCGTAAGGAAAGGATATTTTGCTTTGTTTTTCAGTTCGCCTATAACTTCCAGCCCCGATTTGTCGGTGGCAAGCACTTTAAAATACAGGTCGTCGGTAAGAGCGTCTTTTACAAGCCTGTCCGTGATTTTTAACATATTATTGACGCAGATACGCCGTATTCTCGTTTCGGTATACCGCTTCGTCGTTATTTTATTCAGCGCGGTTTTATAATCCGTATTGACTTCGCACAGATATTTTATGCGGTTTTCAAGCCCTTCCGTGCAGTCGGGAACTTTTTTCATTTCTTCGGGATTGCTTGTAAGTAAGGTAGTCATAAGGGGTTTATCCATATCCGGCAAAACGTCGGGTAAATCATCGTAAACGAAATCGGGTAGAACGCCTTTAAGTTTTCCTTTACGTGTATTGCCTATCGCTTTTCTTATCGAACTTGCGGAAGTTATTTTTTTGCGTAAGGTGTCGTCGCCGTGAATTGCTTCTCTTTCAAGAGGTAAAATCTCTATATCCGCGTTGTTTTTTAAAATCGCTTTCGTATATTCCAGCCCCAAAATATTGTTTGGATTTTCAAACAGATTTCCGTTGAATCCCGTCGGGTTAAGCGTTTTTAAGGCGAGATATTTCGCGCGAACCAAAGATTCGCCGTTGTTAAGGTTTTCTTTTATTAAAGATTTCAAATCTTTGCTTTCGTTTATAAAATATCGCGCGTTCGTTTTAAACGCTTCCGCGCTTCCCGATTCCGCACCGAAACAAAAAACAGACGGAACGTTTAGCGCGCTCATCATTTTAATGGCACCGCTTGCAAACGTTTCCGCGTTGCCTACTGCAAACGGGGTAGGCAGTTCTATTATAAGGTCGGCACCGCCTTTAATTCCCCATACGGCGCGTTTATATTTGTCCGCCACGGCAATATCTCCGCGTTGCACGAAATTACCGCTCATAAATACGATAAGGCAATCGGGCTTTACCGTTTCTTTGATATAATTCAAATGTTTTACGTGTCCGTTGTGAAAAGGGTTATATTCGCAGACGGTAGTTGCAATTTTCATAAAAAACTCCTAAAAAACTGTCAATGTTATTTACTTTTTTGCTTGTTTAATATATAATATATTCGTATGTCGATTTTCGTTTTATACGGATATTGTACAACATTTAAAAAAAATAATCAATTCAAATGAGGAGTTATTATGTCAAAGGTTCTGGATAACATAAAAAGCCGTGCTTCCGCGCTCGGTAAAACTATTGTTCTTCCCGAAGGCGAGGACAACCGCGTTGTAAAAGCGGCGTCTATGTGCGTAAAAGAAAAAATCGCCGAAATCGTTCTTCTCGGTAACGAAGCGCAAATTAAAAAGGACAATCCCGATGTCGATTTGACGGGTGTTACGGTAATAGATCCCGTAACGTACGTTAAAACGGAAGAGTACGCAAAACTTCTTTATACTTTAAGAGAAGGCAAAATAAACAAAAAAACGGGCGCGCCCGAATATCCTACCGTTGAGGACGCGAAAGCGTACATACTTAAAGATTACACGATGTACGGCGCGTTGATGCTTAAAACGGACGACGTCGACGGAATGGTTTCCGGGGCGTGTCATTCCACCGCAAACACTTTGAGACCGGGACTTCAAGTTATAAAAACTTCCAAAAGCGTTCCCATAGTGTCGGCATACTT
>CAKQSC010000059.1 GCA_934271725.1 uncultured Clostridia bacterium | reverse complement strand
TTTGTCAACTGCATAATAGAAAAATACGGCACTTTATGCCGTATTTTTAAATATTTTGTATCTTTTTTGTTATTTTTTACCTTTGAAAAGTCTTTGTATGAAAGAAGGAACTTCTTTTTTTGTTTCCTGCAATCTCGGCGACGGTATATCGTCGCGAACTGTTTCGGGTTTAGGCTCAACGGCAACTTTCGGTTGGTTCGGTATAGTATCGAAACGCATCGGTTCCTTTTCTTCCTCTTGCATTTGAGGCACCTCGCCAACGGTAAACGTTTCTTTAAACACAGGCTCGCCGAAATCTCTTACAACCGTATCCGAACTTTTCCTTTCGGGTACTACCTGCTGAACACCCTGAAATCCCGTCGCTATAACTATTATCTGTATTTCGTCCGAAATTGTCGGATCGATTCTCGCACCGAAAATAATGTTTGCGTCTTTGTCTACGACGCCCTGCACGAGTTCCGCCGCTTCGCTAGCCTCCCCGAGCGTCATATCCATACCGCCGATTACGTTAAGAATGACTCCGCCGGCACCCTCTATCGTTGTTTCGAGAAGAGGGCTCGAAACCGCTTGTCTTACCGCTTCCATAACCCTATGCTCGCCGTTTGCTTTACCTATACCGATATGGGCAAGACCTTTTCCTCGCATTATCGTGCTTACGTCGGCAAAGTCGAGATTTATAAGCGACGGCGTCGTAATCAAATCGACAACACCGCTTACGCCCTGACGCAAAACTTCGTCCGCATGTCTGAACGCTTCCGAAAAAGCGGTATCTTTGGGTAACGCAAGAAGAAGTTTGTCGTTGGGGATTACTATTAAAGTATCAACGTATTTTTTAAGCGCGGCAAGAGCGACTTTCGCATTCTGATCGCGACGTTTGCCCTCGAACGCGAAGGGTTTGGTAACCACCGCAACGGTAAGGATACCCATTTCTTTCGCAATCCTCGCGATAACGGGCGCCGCGCCGGAACCCGTTCCTCCGCCCATGCCTGCGGCAATAAACAACAAATCGGTATCTTTCAAAAACGCTTCGATAGCATCTTTGCTTTCCTCCGCCGCTTTCGCGCCGACTTCCGGATTAGAACCCGCGCCGAGTCCTTTTGTCAATATTTTACCTATCTGAACGCGCCTTGACGCTTTGGACATACGCAATGCCTGAGCGTCCGTATTTACGGAAATAAACTCCGTTGCGGAAAGCCCCGCCTCTATCATTCTGTTTACGGCGTTGTTACCGCCACCGCCTACGCCGACGACTTTTATTTTTGCGCCGATGTTAGGATCTTCAAATTCGTCGTAAACCATATTGCCGTTATCGTTATTCAAATTATAATCGCTTGTATCGAACATAAAATCTCCTTATTTGAGGTACTTTTTAAATAATTTTTCCTGTTTTGGTTTTTGCGACAACGCAATATCCAAAAGAGACAAAACGGAAGAATCCGCGGGCTTATTCATATACGGAGTAGACGGAGAAACGATTTCGACCACCATATTTATTCTTCTGGTAACCGCGTCTTTAATGCCTCTGATATAAGAAACTCCGCCCCCCGTTAAACTCAAAGGTATATAATCGGCAAAAGCCACGTTCGAGTTTACGAGGCATTTTTCTATACCCTCGCAAAAATCGTCAAGACTACCCTCTACGAGTTCGTTTATATATCTTGCCGAATATTCGTATTCCTGACTGCCGTCATAAATGCGATATATATCGTTTTCGTCAAACCGACAACTCAAATTGACCTTACGTTTGATTTTTTCGGCAAGGCGCATATCTATATTGAGTTTGTCCGCAATCAAAGCCGTTATATAGCCACCGCCGTAATTAAAGGATTTCTGATATAAAAGTCCGTCGCCCTGAATTATGGTAAACGTAGTCGTAGTATAACCGCAATCGACCATAATAGCCGTTCTGTCGCGAATTTCGGGACTGAACAGATATAACGCTTCCGCAAGCGTGGAAGAAACGTATTCCAACTTTGCTATGCCCAAAAGAGAACACGCCGACTCCATTATATTTATGAAATAGGAATCCACCATAACGAAAGAAAACACGCCTCTTAACGTTTCTGTAACTTGTCCCACCGCGACGGCGACTCTTCTGTTATCGTCGAGAACGTAATAGGTCGCGCCCCAGTTTATGAGTTTGTAATTAGGCGCATTAAAATTGAACGCCGTTTTTGAAACCTCGTTAAGCGTTTCGTCCGTGATTTTTTTCTTTTTAGGGAAAGATACCTGATGCTCTTTGGTAACCACGGCACACCAGTCGCCGGGAACACTTACATAAAGAACGTCCACTTTTATGGCGCAGTTATTCATTACGGCATATAAAACTTCTTTTACGACGGACAAAAAGTCGTCCTCGTCGATAAACTTTCCGTCGCAAAATCCGCTGTAATTCCTTTCTGCAATAGACTTTATTACAAAAGTTTTGTTTACTCCGCGTTCTCCTATAACCGCTTTCACGGAAGAAGAACCTATGTCGAGAACGGCAACTTGTCCTTCTCTTAATCCGGCGTTATTATTCTTCATAATGTTCACCCCACACGGCGTATACGTTTCCGTCGTTATGCGTATCGACGAAAATATATCCGCGAGTTTTCGCGTCGTCGTCTAATTTGGCGTAATGAGCCAAACCCACTTCGATTTTTTTCTCGGGTATTTCGCTAGGACTCGCTATAACGAGTTTTACACCGCTTTTAAGTACGAAAACGAAATCTCCGTAGTTCTTTTCCGTCATATAATAGAATTCGCTTACTTTATCGCGAATTTTGACAAACTCTTTCGCGCACACTTGCAACAAAGCAAAGTTTTCGTCTTTTATAAGTTCAAGCGGTTTACCCGTTTGGGCTTCCGGATTTACGGAAAATCCCTTTAAAAGTACGTTGCGAACCCCGTCGACGTTATTTGCGTTTTCATCTTTTTTTGAAAGAAGATACCCTTCCTCGTCAATCATAAAATAAGTTCCGTCGACGTTTAAAGCGTAAATCTCTTTTCGTTCGCTTATTTTAACTATTATGCGGTTGGGATATTCTTTTCTGACTTCTTCTACCTTTACGTACGAATAGCCGTCCAAATCATCGTAGACCTTTTTCGTGTCGAAAAACACAAGACTTTTCTTCTTATATTTTGAGAAAATACCGTCAAGTTCTTCGAGCGTGTCTTTATCGAACACCGTGCTGTATATTCCCGCTTCGTCGTTGCGTGAAAAAACGGTATAGTCAACCGTTACTCGCTGAACGGAAAACAAAAGCACAAGGCTTAAAATCACGCATGCGAGAAAAATTATACATATCGAAATTGTAAGAACAAACTTTTTTTGCATCAATCGGTCCTTTTAACGTCCGCGCCGAGAGCGCGTAGTTTTTTATCGAAATTAAGATAACCTCTTTCGAGATAATTTATGCCGTGAACGACGGAATAATCTTTTATACCCGTCGCCGTGAGAATCAATGCGGAGCAACCTCGAAGGTCTTTTGCAAAAACTTCCGCGCCGTGCAGTTTTTTACCGCCGTTTACGGTTGCCGTGTCGCCGACCGTAAAAACGCTCGCCCCGAACTTTTTAAACTCCGAAATCGTTGCAAAGCGAGATTCAAACATCGTTTCTTTGATAAGCGTTTTTCCTTGCGCAAACAAAGCGGTTGAAGCGATTTGCGATTGCAAGTCCGTAGCAAACCCCGGGAAAGGAGAAGTTACTATCATCTTCGGTAAACAGAGTTTACCGAACGTTTCTAGTTGTATTATATTTAGCGCGTATTTTACAAGCGGAAAACGCAATTTTATCGATTAAGGAAGAAATATTTTCTGTTTTTACGTTCTCGATTTCTATTTTACCGCCACAAATCAGCCCGGCAAGCAAAAATGTACCCGCCTCTATTCTGTCGCCGACGGGTTTATACACCGCTCCTTTTAATTTTTTAACGCCTTTTATTACAATTATTTCCCCGCCTGCCCCGTAAATCTTTGCGCCCGCCTTATTCAAAAAGTTTTGTAAATCGACTATTTCGGGTTCGCATGCACAGTTCTTTAAAATGACGCTACCGCCAATAAATACGGACGAAAGAATGGCGTTTTCCGTCGCCCCCACGCTCTTTACGGGAAAGGAATAAACTCTTTCGCCTTTGTTATTAAGGCGTTTAATTCTTATTTTATCTCTTTCTTCAAAAACGGAACAACCTGATTTTTTAAAGAAATCCAAATGAATATCGATAGGTCTCGCGCCGATACTGCAACCGCCGGGATAAAAAACGACACATTCCCCGAAACGCGACAAAAGCGCCCCCGTCTCAAGAACGGAAGCGCGCAATTTACCCGAAAGTTCTTTGTTTATTTCAAACTTGCCGATACCTTGCGGATAAATATATAAATCGCCTTTTTTATATTCGGTTTCAGCCCCTATGCTTTCAAGTATGTCGACCATGTCGGAAACGTCGCTAATCATGGGACAATCTTTTATCACCGCCGTTTCGTCTAATAAAACGGAAGCGGTTATCAAAGCAAGTACGGAGTTCTTTGCCGATTCCGCTCTTACGGAACCGTAAAGTCTTTTTCCACCGTTTATTTCGTAAATTACGGAACTGTTCATATTACAGAATATTCGCTTTTTTATCCTTTTGTGAGTAAGCCGACCTTATTTGAAGAAACGTTATATAAAAAACCGAACTCGGCAAAGAATACTATTATGGAAGTATTTCCGCTTGACATAAGAGGCAAAGGCAAGCCCGTGGGAGGAATACTGCCCGACACGACGAGAACGTTTATGATTACCTGAACGGCAAAAATCATAGTAATTCCGACCGACAGATAAAAACCGAACAAGTCTCTCGCGTTGCGCGCTATCGATAATCCTCTGTAAATTACGAAGAAAAATATTCCGAACAGGACGACAAGACCGAAAAAGCCCGTTTCTTCCCCTATAACCGACAATATGAAGTCGGATTCCGAAAAAGGCAAAAAGGAAAGTTTTTGTCTGGAATTAAAAAGTCCGACGCCGAAAAGTCCGCCCGATCCTAACGCATATAAAGATTGAAGCAATTGATAACCTTCGCCTTTCGGCGACGCCCAAGGGTTTAAAAACGCGGACAGTCTGTTTAATCTGTAAGGCTCCGCAAAAATCAAAAACACGCCCGTTAAAATTGCGGGAACAATTATTATCGGGAAAAACTTTAAACTTATTCCGCTAACGAAAACGAAAGAAAGCATAAGCATCGCAAAGCACACGCAAATCGACATATTAGGCTCTGCTATAATTAGCGCACAATAGATTATACCTAATATAATCACAGGCAAAATGTTTAGCATATTTATAGATTTTTTTACATTTTTATCAAGACAAGACGCGCAAAAAACTATGTACCCGAACTTTGCAAGTTCGGACGGCTGAACAGTTATTCCTCCTATACCTATCCAACGCCTTGCGCCATAGTTTGCGACGCCGATACCGGGAACGAAAACAAGACACAAAAGTATAACCGTAACAACACAGAAATACCATCGGCATTTTTTAAGTTTTACGTAATCGAACAAATTGACGGCAAAAAAGGCTATTATGCCGATAACAATACCTATCGCCTGTTTTTTTACGAAATAAAAAGAATCGCCGTAAGTTTTCTTCGCATTATAATTGCTTGCCGAATAAATAAAAATAAGTCCCAAAACGCTTATTAAACAAATTGCTATAAAAACAAAAACGTCACCGTGATTATTTTTTCGCTTTAAAAGTTTTTTCATCTATATTACGAATAATTTCTTTAAACCTTTTGCCCCTTTCCTCAAAAGACGTAAACTCATCCTTACTCGAACAGGCGGGGCTGAGAGCGACGACTTCGCCTTCTTTTGCCGAAACAACGGCTACTTTTACGGCGGTATCAAAATCTTTACAAACGGTTACGTTGGTAAAATCGTGTGCGGTAGCGCAAGCGAGAATATCGAACCGGGTTTCTCCGAACAGAATTATTT
>CAKQSC010000058.1 GCA_934271725.1 uncultured Clostridia bacterium | reverse complement strand
AGTTTATACGAGAAAAAACGACAACTTAATAGGCAGTAAATTTATGATAGTCGAGCCGATTCCCAGCCTTAAAGTGGAGAATAGAATAGTCGCAATCGACAAAATAGGCGCGGGCATAGGGGAATACGTTCTCGTTGCGCAAGGAAGCGCCGCAAGAATAGGTTGCGATATGGAAAGGGCGCCCGTAGACGCCGCAATAGTCGGTATAATCGACGAAGGTCAGAACTTGGAGTAATCTTAGATGGACAAAAAGACTTTAAGCGATTTGTTAAAAGATAACGGCATCGTCGGAGCGGGCGGAGCGGGTTTCCCCACGTACGCGAAAATAGACGACAGGGCGAAAACCGTTATACTTAACTGTTGCGAATGTGAACCTCTTTTAAGGCTTCACAGACAACTTCTCGAACGCAACGCGAGAGATATATTAGACGCTTTTGAACTCGTAAGAGTAACCGTCGGCGCGGAAGAAGGCGTCGTCGGCTTGAAAAAGGTATACAAAAAGACGATCGAAGCGTTGAACGGAGTTATCGGCGAGTATCCTCGGTTGCGAGTAAAAACGCTTGACGACGTTTACCCTATGGGCGACGAAGTCGTGCTTATTTACGAAGTTACGGGCAAGGTAGTGCGCCCCGGCGGACTTCCGATAGAAAGCGGAGTTGCGGTATTCAACGTAGAAACGATGTATAATTTGTCGCAGGCGTTGAAAGGCAAGCCCGTTTACAGCAAACTCGTTACGCTTGCGTGCGAAGTAAAAGAACCCAAAACGATAAGAGTGCCTCTCGGAATGCAACTCGACGAAGTGGTTGCGCTTGCGGGCGGAGAAACTACGGAAGATTCCGTATACGTCGTCGGCGGACCGATGATGGGCAATATTCAGCCGAAAACGGCTACGGTAACCAAAACGACAAACGCCATTCTTGTGTTACCGAGCGACCATTATATAATAAACAGAAAAAGAAGCAACAACAAAGTCAACTTAAAAAGAGCGGCGGCGAGTTGTTGTCAGTGCCACATGTGCACGGATTTATGCCCGAGACATCTTTTGGGGCACCCGATAGATCCTTCGAGATTTATGAGAGCGACCACGTGTAAAGATATTCAGGATCAGAGCGTGTTCGTGAACACTTTGTATTGCAGTTCGTGCGGACTTTGCGAAATGTATTCCTGTATGCAGGAATTGTCGCCGAGAACGCTTATAACGGAAATGAAAAACGCTTTGAGAAAGGCGGGCGTAAAGCCTTCGCCGGACGTGCAGGCTCGGCCGGTAGAACCGTCGAGAGCGTACAGAAAAGCGCCGATACAAAGACTGCGTAAAAGACTCGATCTTGAAAAGTATAATCACAGCGCGCCGATAGAAGAAGAATATATCCCCTGCGACGTCGTGAGAGAAAGTTTGTCCCAACACATAGGCGCGCCTTCCGTTCCCGTCGTAAAAGAGGGGGATAAGGTAACTCTCGGTCAACTTATAGCGAAAGCGAACAACGGGTTAAGCGTCAATCTGCACGCTTCGATAGACGGTACTGTAACGAAAGTAACTAACGCGTATATCGAGATAAAAAAGGTTAAATAATTATGGCAAAATCGATAGGAATGATAGAATATAAAACGGTATCGTCGGGTATACAGGCGGCGGATCTTATGGTAAAGACGGCGGAAGTCGACGTTATCGAAGCGCAAACGGTATGCCCCGGCAAATACATCGCGATAATTTCGGGCGAACTGTCTGCGGTAAAGGCGGCGGTCGAAAATGCTAAAACGACGTATCCGTTGCAGTTTATAGACAGTTTCGTTCTCGGTAATCCGCACGAAGCGATATTCCCCGCGATAACGGGAACGAGCGAAACGGACAACATAATATCCCTCGGCGTTCTCGAAACGTACGACGCGGCAAAGATAATAGTCGCAGCGGACGTGGCTGCGAAAACGGCGGACGTAAAACTTATAGAAATAAGAGTCGCAAGGGGTATGTGCGGAAAATCTTATATGATGATTACGGGCGAAATCGCCGCGGTTTCGGCTGCGATAGAGCGGGCGAAAGAAGCGGTATCCGAAGACGGAATGTTCCTTGACAGTTCCGTAATTGCAAGACCCGACAAAAAGATCTGCGACAGCATATTGTAACTAACGGGATTGCATTTTTTGCAATCCTTTTATTTTATTTACGACTAAAAACGACGGGGGATTACCGGTGTTAGCGATAGAAAGAAAAAATCAGATACTTTCCATATTGCAAGAAGAGAAAAAAGTCGTTGTAACCGATTTGAGCAAACGGTTCGACGTATCGGAAGAAACGATAAGAAGAGATCTCGACAAACTTGAAAAAGAGGGATATCTCGTCAAAGCGTACGGCGGGGCGGTTTTAAACGACAATCAACTTCTCGAATTGCCTTTTATAGTAAGAAAGAAAGCGCACGTAGAGGCGAAACAAAGCATAGCGAACAAGATAAGCGAGTTTATACACGACGGCGACAGAATTATTTTAGACGCAAGTTCTACGGCTCTTTTCGTATTGAGAAAGATAAAGGAAAGAAAAAATCTGACGGTTATAACCAACTCGGTGGAAATACTCGTCGAGTGCGGTGAAGTAAGCGGTTGGAACATATTTTCTACGGGCGGACACATGCAGGAAGGCTCTCTTGCGCTGTTCGGACCGGCCGCGGATAAAATGCTTAAAAACTATCACGCGGACAAAGCGGTAATCAGTTGTAAAGGCATAGATATAGACGGCGGACTTACGGATTCAAACGAAATGCACGCAATGACCAAAAGCAATATGTTGTCTTGCGTAAACACGAGAATAGTAGCCGTCGATTCGAGCAAGTTCGACAAAGTCGCGTTTGCAAAGATAAGCGAACTCGGCGGGGTTGACATAATAGTAACGGAACAAGATCCCGGTGCGGAATGGAAAAACGCGCTTGAAAAGTTAAATATAGAGTTGGTAGTAACGGAGATATGAGTATGACGAAAACTGTTTGTTTTGCGAACAACAAAGGCGGAAGCGGAAAATCGACCACTTGCTCTAACGTCGCTTATTTTATGGCGAAAGCGGGCAAAAAAGTTCTTGTTATAGACGGCGATATGCAGTTAAACCTCACGCTTGCCTATTTCGACGAAGATAAGGTGCTTGAAATAGCGGAAAGCGGAAACAATCTTTACGGCGTGATAAAAGACGGCAAATCGGTTAAGGACTGCATTTATCGCACCGATTACGACGGAATAGACATTTTGCCTTCCTCCACGCTTATGAGCGGTATAGAATACGAACTTTTTACCAAATGGCAAAGAGAATATATACTTAAAAAAGCACTCGGAGAAATTAAAGAGCAAGGCGTTTACGACGTGATTTTGATAGACGCGCCCCCGACTCTCGGCGGTTGGGTTATGAACATAATGTGCGCAAGCGATTATTGCGTGATACCCGTCGAAGCGAGCCCGTGGGGTTTGTTCGGACTGTCTAATATGTTTTCGTTTTTAAACGAAGTTAAACCGATTGCCACGGATCTTAAACTTCTGGGCGTCGCGGTAACCAAAGTCGACGGCAGAAAGAGTTATTTCAAACAAACTATGGAAACGCTTGCGGAACTCGACAACGTACCTCTTTTCAACACGCCCATACACCTCGACAGCGCGGTGGAATGGTCGCAGGAAAACAGCAAACCGTTAGGGGCTTATAAAAAGAGTACGAGAGCGTCGAAAGAGTACGAAGCGTTGACGGACGAAATATTAAAAGGAATAAACGGATAAGGAGAATTATTTTATGGCAGTAGGAAAATCAAGCCTTGTGAGGGCGAACAAAGGCGCGACGGCGCAAAAGACGATAGACAAAAAGGTTGTTCTCGACAACGCTATATGCGACGTCGATTTGGAAAGTTTCGTTTGCAAAGAAGTAAAGGCGGACGCAAAGTTTGTAAAATCCGTTGAAACGTACGGGCTTATCTGCCCGATCGTTGCCGTTAAATCGGGCGATAAACTCGAAGTGGTGGACGGAGCGAAGAGAATATCCGCGTTAAAAACTCTCGGCGTAAAAACCGCAAAAACCGTTATAGCGACGGGTAACGCAAACGAACTCAAAAAACAACTCGCCTCTACTACGGTAAATAACGCGCCGAAAGAAAACGTTGCTACTGTTTTGCCCGTAAAAATGGTCGTCGAAGATGACAGACCGAAAAACGTGGTAAGAATTATGAACGACATTCCCGTGTGGATGCTGTAATTTTAATGAATAGCAATAAAGCAAAAAAAATCGCAAACGGAATTATTTGGGGTATACTTATACTTCTTTTAATTTCCGTTTGTTACGTTTTCGGCAAAATTATAGTTTGCAAAAAGAACAAAAAGCCTTTCGATTTGTTCGGGTATACCTTTAACGTCGTCGTAACCGACTCTATGGAACCCGAAATAATGGTCGGCGATATGGTTATTTGCAAAAAGACGAAGATAGAAAACGTAAACGTCGGCGATTATATAATTTTCACTTGCATCAATCCGAATATCGTTGCGGACGGTAAATCGATTCTCGGGCAACCCATTATTCACGCGTGCGTCGGCAAAGAAATCGTCGACGGCGAAATCGTAATCACCACGCAGGGTGTAAACGAAAGAATAACCCAACCCGACACCGCAAAAGTAACGAAAGATAATTTCATAGGAATAATGGTAAAAAAATCCCCGTCGATGGGGAGATTTGCCTCCTTTGTCGCTAAACCCGTAAATATCGTGCTTACGCTTGTATACGCGGGCGCGGTGTATCTGATAGCGACAATGACGGTTAAGACGATTAAAACGGGTTGCGAACTTAAAAAAACAGAAAAAGACGGCGGTAACGACGATGAAAGAAATGCTGAATAACTTAGGAATAACGGACGAAATACTTAACTTTTCAAACGAAGTTTTGAAAGGATTAACCGACAGGTTTGACAAGATTGACAAGATTGCCGAATATAATCAATATAAGGTTATATCGGCAATGCAGAAAAACAGAGTGGACGCAATGTGTTTCAACTCTTCCAACGGTTACGGTTATAACGACGTGGGGAGAGAAAAGTTAGAGGCTGTATATGCGGATATTTTCCACACGGAATCCGCTCTCGTAAGACAACAGATAGCCTGCGGAACGCACGCGCTTACCATTGCTTTGTCCGCAAATCTTCTTCCGGGGGACGAACTTTTAAGCCCCGCGGGCAAACCTTACGACACACTCGAACAGGTTATCGGCATAACGCCATCGCCCTGTTCGCTTAAAGAGTACGGGGTAACGTACCGTCAGGTCGATTTGACGAAAGATGGCGGTTTCGATTACGATAAAATAAAAGAGGCGATAAACGGGAAAACCAGACTCGTAACCGTTCAGCGTTCAAAAGGGTATCAGACAAGACCTACTTTTTCCGTTGAGCAAATAGGCGAGTTGATAGCGTTCGTAAAGAAAATCAAACCGGACGTTATCGTTATGGTAGATAACTGTTACGGCGAATTCGTCGAAAAAATCGAGCCGAGCGACGTCGGAGCGGATATGACGGTAGGCTCTCTCATCAAAAACCCGGGCGGAGGACTTGCTCCTACGGGAGGGTATATCGTCGGAAGAAAAGATTTGATAGAAAGGTGTTCCTATCGTCTTACGGCACCCGGACTCGGGCAGGAAGTCGGGGCGAGTTTAGGCGTTTTGCAAAGTATGTATCAGGGGCTTTTCCTTGCGCCGACCGTAGTCGCGGGGGCTTTGAAAGGGGCTATATTCGCCTCTAACGCTTACGAAAAGTTGGGCTTTAAATGCGTTCCCGACGGCAAGGAAGAAAGGTACGACATTATTCAGGCGGTAGAACTTAAAAGCAAAGAGGGTATGCTTGCTTTTTGCAAAGGTATTCAGTCAGCCGCGCCGGTAGACAGTTACGTAACGCCCGTTCCGTGGGCGATGCCGGGGTATAGCGATGAAGTCATAATGGCGGCGGGCGCGTTCGTTCAGGGATCGTCGATAGAACTTTCGTGCGACGGACCTATAAGAGAACCTTACGCCGTATATTTTCAGGGCGGGCTTACCTGGTATCACGCAAAACTCGGAATTATGAAGTCTTTGCAGGAAATGTTGAGCGATAAATTGATAAAGTTGTAAAAAAGTATTGCAAAAGGATTCGTTTAGTTGTATAATATTAAAAACCGACGGGGGAAATATTATGTCTAAAAAAGAGTACACTTTGACGGAAAAGGCGTCGCTGAGAAAAACGACTCGCGTGCAATCGTTCGTGTTGTCCGTTATAACGGGCGTGTTGTGTC
>CAKQSC010000057.1 GCA_934271725.1 uncultured Clostridia bacterium | reverse complement strand
GCGCGGGAGCCACTTCGTTGTGTTCCGTTTTGGCAAGCACGCCGAGTTTCCACAGTTCGGTATTGAGTTCTTTCATAAAATCCTGAACTTTGGAAGGAATCGTGCCGAAATAATGGTCTTCCATTTCCTGACCTTTGGGCGGTTTCGCGCCGAAAAGGGTTCTTCCCGTATATATAAGGTCTTTTCTTTTGTCGTATAAATCTTTGGGTATAAGGAAGTATTCCTGTTCGGGACCGACCGTCGTTTTAACGCTTTTAACGGTTGTGTTGCCGAAAAGTTTTACCACTCTTAAAGCCTGTTTGTTAATCGCTTCCATAGAACGGAGCAGTGGCGTTTTTTTGTCGAGCGCTTCTCCGCCGTAAGAACAGAACGCGGTGGGGATACACAAAACGTCGTCTTTTATGAACGCGTAAGAAGTGGGATCCCAAGCGGTGTATCCGCGTGCTTCAAACGTTGCGCGGAGTCCTCCCGACGGGAAAGAAGACGCGTCCGGTTCGCCTCTTACGAGTTCTTTACCGCTGAACTCCATTATAACGGAGCCGTCGGAAGTAGGCGAAATAAAACTGTCGTGTTTTTCGGCGGTAATACCCGTCATCGGCTGAAACCAGTGAGTGAAATGCGTCGCGCCGTTTTCCACCGCCCACGCTTTCATATTGTTCGCTATGACGTTAGCCGTTTCTATGTCGAGTCTTTCGCCTTCGTCGATTGCTTTTTTAAAGCGGTTAAATGTTTCTTTGGGAAGTCTTTCTTTCATAACTTTTTCGTTAAAGACTTTGCAACCGAACAATTCTTTCATCGTATCCATAAATAACCTCCAAAAGTATAAAAACGAAAAAGCGCCAAGGAAGAACCTTGACGCCTTTGCCAATCTCATTACGGCGTTATTATAAACCCGAAAAAAAAGTTTGTCAAGAAATAAATCGGACATTTTGAAAAATATTTTGAAAATATTTGACAGCGAAAGTTCGTAGTGATATAATGCTAACGTAAAAAAGGGCAACGGAGTCCTGCTTGACGGCGTCGGGCGGTTCGTCGCCCCTTTTTTCGTTTAAAGAGAGTTTTTTAACCAAAAAGTTTGTCGGCTTCGCGGTGCGGACATATAATAGTTCGGGAGAAAGGTTATGAAAAAAGAAGGAGAGATAAGAATACCTTCCGGTTGCGCGATAGCGGGGGTTATATCCCGCTCGGGCGAGAGAATCAACGGAAAAGTCATCGTCGACGGTATATCCGCCATGAGAGAACGCTCTAACGGACTCGGCGGAGGTTTTGCAGGGTACGGCGTTTATCCCGAATATAAAGATTTTTACGCTTTTCATATCTTTTTCGACGACGAAACGGCAAAAAAAGATTGCGAAGAATATTTGAAAAAGAACTTCGATATCGCCTCGTTTTCGGCAATTCCCGTAAAGAAAACCAAAGGCGTTACGGACGAACCTCTTATATACAGATATTTCGTTTTACCGAAATCGGGATTGCTTGAAGCAAGCGACCTTTCGGAAAAAGAATACGTTGCGAAATCGGTTACGAAAATAAACTCGGAAATCAAAGGAGCGTACGTTTTCGGTAGCGGTAAAAACGTAGGCATATTCAAAGGGGTAGGGTATCCCGAAGATATTGCGGATTATTATATGCTCGAAAATTACGACGGTTAT
The DNA here is from genome assembly GCA_934271725.1 of uncultured Clostridia bacterium. GTDB lineage: Bacteria > Bacillota > Clostridia > Christensenellales > Borkfalkiaceae > CAKQSC01. Next base: position 4,759 of record CAKQSC010000057.1, on the reverse strand, counting down.
CTGTGGACGGCTCACGGCAGATATCCTACAAACACGCCCGGTTGGTGGGGCGGTGCTCATCCGTTTTCTTTTTTAGATATTTCCGTCGTTCATAACGGAGAGATTTCTTCTTACGACGCAAACAGAAGATATACGGAATCTTTCGGCTATAAATGCAATCTTTTAACGGATACGGAAGTTATCGCGTATATCGTAGATTATCTCACGAGAAAGAAAGGGCTTACTTTTGAAGAAGTCGCTTGCGTAGTCGCTTCGCCGTTTTGGAGCAATATAGACAGAATGACGGAAGAGAAGAAAAAACTTTACGAGTATTTAAGGTACGAGTTTTCTTCTTTGCTTATAACGGGACCTTTTTCCGTACTCGTCGGGTTCGACGGGGGCGTTATGGCGCTTAACGACAGGCTTAAACTTCGTTCTATGGTGGTAGCCGAAAAGGGGGACAGAACGTATTTCGCAAGCGAAGAGTGCGCTATACGGAAAATGGAAGAAAATCCGGACAGAATATGGTCGCCGAAAGGCGGTGAACCCGTGGTGGTCAGGGTGGATAAAGTATGAATTACGTTTATTCCGAATACGAAATAATAAGAGATAAAGACAAGTGTATCGGTTGCGGACGGTGCGTTAAAGAGTGTTCTTACGGCGTACATTATTATAAAGAAAAAGGGGACGGCAAAGTTCTTCTTTGCGCCGACGAAAAATGCGTCAACTGCCTGCGTTGCGCAGAATATTGCCCGACGAGAGCGATAAAGATAGTCAAAAACCCTATGACGCTTAACGGCAACGGAAACTTTACCGCAAAGGGCATAACGGAGATATACAAACAGGCGGAAACGGGCGGGATACTTCTTTCTTCCACGGGCAACACGGGGGATTATCCCGTATATTTCGACAAAATGCTTTTAAACGCCTCGCAGGTTACGAATCCGTCGATAGATCCTTTGAGAGAACCTATGGAAACGAGAGTTTTTCTCGGTAAAAGAAAAGGCGAAATAAAGCGTAACGAAAAGGGCGAAATAATAGTGAGCGACACGCCGAAACTAAAACTCGAAATGCCCGTTTTGTTCGGCGGAATGAGTTACGGCGCGATAAGTTACAACGCGCACAAATGCCTTGCGGAATGTGCGAAACGGCTCGGCACGTATTACAACACGGGAGAGGGCGGTCTTCACCCGGACTTTTACGGATATAAAGACAATACGATAGTGCAGGTCGCGTCGGGGCGGTTCGGCGTGCATAAAAAATACCTCGAAAACTGCTCGGCGATAGAAATTAAAATAGGTCAGGGCGCAAAACCGGGTATAGGCGGACACCTTCCCGGAAAGAAAGTCAGCAAAGACGTTTCGGAAACGCGTATGATACCCGTAGGAAGCGACGCGATTTCGCCCGCGCCTCATCACGACATTTATTCGATAGAAGACCTTAAACAGTTGGTATATTCTTTAAAGGAAGCAACCGATTATAAAAAACCGATTATAGTCAAAGTCGCTTGCGTTCATAACATCGGCGCGATAGCGAGCGGTATTGCGAGAAGCGGAGCGGACATAATCGCTTTGGACGGTTTCAGGGGCGGTACGGGCGCCGCGCCGACTAGAATAAGAGATAACGTCGGCATACCGATAGAACTTGCCGTGGCGGTTGTAGACGAAAGGCTTAGAGTTGAGGGCATAAGGGACGAAGTTTCTGTTATAGCGGGCGGTGGCGTCAGAAACAGCGCTGACGTAGTAAAACTGATTGCTTTGGGCGCGGACGCGGTGTTCGTTTCGACGTCGGCGTTGATCGCGCTCGGGTGTCGGCTCTGTAAAAATTGTCATTCGGGCAAATGCAACTGGGGTATAGCCACGCAGATTCCCGAACTCACCCGAAGATTGAACGTGGAAGAGGGTACGGAAAGACTCTGCAACCTTTTGACCGCTTGGAACAGAGAGATAAAAGAGTTTATGGGCGGTATGGGTATAAACGCGATAGAAGCGCTCAAAGGCAACAGGCTTATGCTTCGCGGAATAGGGCTTAACGACAGAGAACTCGATATTCTCGGAATAAAACACGCGGGTGAATAAAAATGAAAAAATATTCGATAGAAGATTTACAAAAAACCCGAATAAATGATATAATAAAAAGCGAAAAAGAAATAGAGATAGACGGCGTTTCGGGAGAGCGTTTTCTGTGCGACGGGTTGAGTTTCGGCACGGTGATTTTAAACGGAGTCGCTGGTAACGCCACGGGTGCTTATCTCGACGGAGCGACGGTTGTCGTGAACGGCAACGGGCAGGACGCCGTGGGCGATACGATGAACGACGGAAAGATCGTAATACACGGTTCCGTCGGCGACGCGTGCGGTTACGCTATGCGCGGAGGCGAGATTTACGTTAAAGGAAAAGCGGGTTACCGTGCAGGTATTCACGTAAAGGAATATAAAGATAAAAAACCCGTTATCGTTATAGGTGAAACGGCGGGGGATTTTCTCGGCGAATATCAGGCGGGCGGTATAATAATAGTTCTCAATCTCGGAAAGGAAAGGTCTGTCGGCGACTTTTGCGGAACGGGTATGTACGGCGGAAAGATTTTTTTAAGAACAAAGAATCCGCCCGAAGATTTGCCCGCGCAGGTTGTCTGTAAGAAAGCGGACGAAGAAGATTTGTCCGAAATAAAAAATTACGTCGTCGAGTTCTGCCGTTTGTTCGGCGAAAATTACGACGAGATTATGAAAGGCGATTTTTTCATGCTTACGCCGAATTCGGCTAATCCGTACAGGCAGTTGTACGTTATGAATTAGGAGAGATTATGAATAATTCCATTAAAGACGTAACGGAATACGTAAAAGAAGAGAACGTAAAGTTCGTAAGGCTTGCTTTTTGCGACGCGGAGGGCAACCTTAAAAACTGCGCTATAAACGCCGATTGTCTGGAAGACGCTTTTTATCACGGCGTTTCGTTCGACGGTTCGGCATTGAAAGGTTTTCTTCCTCCCGAAAAGTCGGATTTGTTGTTGTTTCCCGATCCTTCGACGCTTACGCAGTTGCCGTGGCGACCGTCGCAGGGAAAAGCGGTAATGATGTTCTGCAACGTTTGTTATCCCGACAAAACGCCTTTTGAGAAAGATTCGAGAAGAATTCTCGTAAAAGCGATAGAATACGCTAAAAGCAAGGGGATTACTTGCAATTTCGGCGCGGAGTTCGAGTTTTATCTGTTTAAACTCGACGAAAACGGCGACAAGACGAACGTTCCCATAGACGACGGCGGATATATGTCGGCGGATCCGTTCGACAAGGGCGAAAACATAAGAAGAGATATCTGTCAGACAATAAGGGAAATGGGACTTCATACGGAGCGTTCTCATCACGAAGAGGGACCGGGACAAAACGAAATAGATTTTAAATATTCGGACGCTCTTAACTCGGCGGATCAAGCCATTTTGTTTAAAACGGCTTGCCGTAACGTTGCGTATAAAAACGGTTGTCGGGCGAGTTTCGATCCGAAGCCGTTACCCGACAAAAGCGGAAGCGGTGTTCACGTAAACGTTTCCGTCCGCTCGGAAGACGGAAAGGACGTTCTCGATTATTTTGCGGACGGGGTTCTTGCCCGCGCAAAGGAAATGACGGCGGTGTTCAACCCGTCGGAACGTTCATATAAAAGATTAGGCGAAAGAAAAGCGCCGAAACGCATATTCAAAAGCGTTTCGGACAGAACCGCGCTTATAAGAATGCCCGCCTCTGACGGAGAAAGACGTATGGAACTCCGTTCGCCGGACGGCTACGCTAACGTTTATCTTACGTACGCGCTTATAATTTACGCGGGCGTCGAGGGGGTTCTCAACCGCACCGAATATATTGCGACGGACGAACTTCTTCCGGAAACGAAAGAAGAGGCGGAAAAGATTTTTTCGACAAGCGCGTTTATAAAAAAGTATCTGGGCGAAGATTACGTTTAAAACTATGTTATCCGACGAAAGGAAAAGGGTTCTGGTCGTTTCGTCCTCTTTAAAGGCGGAAGAGTTTATCGGGGAAAATCTGAAAGGCAGATGTTTTGCGGAATACGTCCGTTCGGGCGCGGAAGCGAGAATGTTGCTGTCCGGTACGGATTTCGATACGGTTATAATAAACTGCCCGCTTAAAGACGAGTTCGGGACGGACCTTGCCGAAAACATAATAAAAGACAGTTACGCGGGCGTTATGCTACTCGTAAAGGCGGACGTGTTTGAAGACGTTACTTTTACTATGGAAAAAATAGGCGTATACGTGCTGTCCAAACCCGTTTCGTCATCGACCTTTTCGCAAGGGTTCGCGCTTACGCAAGCCACTTCGTCGAGAATGAAAAATCTAGCGGAAAAGACGGAAACTCTCAAAGAAAAGATGGAAGAGATAAGGCTTGTCGGCAGAGCGAAGTTGCTACTTATAACCAAATTGTCGTTCAGCGAAGAAGAGGCGCATAAATACATTGAAAGACAGGCAATGGACAGGTGCGTTAAAAGAAGAGTCGTCGCGGGCGATATAATAAAAACTTACAGCGATTAAAACATATCAGGAGTTATATATGAAGAAATACATTTTCGTAACGGGCGGTGTCGTTTCGGGGCTTGGCAAAGGCATAACGGCGGCGTCTTTGGGCAGATTGTTAAAGGCAAGGGGACTTAAAGTCGCGGCGCAGAAACTCGATCCGTACATAAACGTCGATCCGGGTACTATGAGTCCGTATCAGCACGGCGAAGTTTTCGTAACCGACGACGGCGCGGAAACGGACCTCGATTTGGGACACTACGAAAG
>CAKQSC010000056.1 GCA_934271725.1 uncultured Clostridia bacterium | reverse complement strand
GGCGTGGAGTTTATGAAAAAGGACGCAACCTTATGTTTCGTAACCGAGCAGGGAATGTGTCTTAACGCCGGTATGGACGATATACCCGTTCAGGGAAGAATTAGCGGAGGAGTCAAAGGGGTTAAACTCGGCGACGACGACAGACTCGTGTGCGTAAAGCAGATAGAAAGCGCGGGCGAGGTCATAGTCGCTACAAGCACGGGTGCTTTCAAACGCGTCATAAGCGCGCTGTTGGAACCTTCCGTGAGATACCGTAAAGGCGTAAAGATTTGCGATCTTCCCGTCGGAGGCAAGATAATTTTTGCGGATTTCGTTCAGGAACCGTACAAACTTATCATGCGAGAGCAGAGCGGAGTGTATTTCTCCGTCGATACGGAAGATATAGTAATAGAGCCGAGAACGTCCAAAGGAAAACCGCTTAAAGAACATAAAAAGGCGGTCATTACAGACGTGATAAGCGAAAAAGAATTGTAATAAAAGAAAAACGTTGAAAGCGTTCGACTGATTAGTCGGACGCTTTCGTTATTTTCGGACAAAAAGCAACATAAGATATATAGAAACTTTAAAAGTTTCGTTAAAAAAAGAAAAAAGGGGGAGATGCCGACAAAATGCGTCATAATAGGAATAAGAAAGACAAAATTTTCGGCGGAAAACGTGTTAAAAAATTTTTCACGATGCGTAAAAAGGAATGGCTTTTTATTTTTCTTTTTGCGGTTGCCGTCATAACTTTAACTTGTTTGCTTTTGCCGTATAAAGATTTCGTTGCGTATACGTACGCGAAACAGAGAAAGTTGCCCGTATATTCCGTGAGAACGGAAGAAAAAAAGATTGCTATTTCTTTCGATTGCGCTTGGGGAGTCGATTATACGGACAAACTTCTTGACGTTATGGAAAAGGAAAACGTAAAATGTACTTTTTTTATGGTGGAGTTCTGGGTTAAAAAGTACCCCGAATACGTTAAAAAGATAGACGAACGCGGACACGAGATCGGCACTCATTCCGCAACCCACCCGCACATGAACAGACTTTCCGTCGGCGAAATAGAAAAAGAACTTTTAACTTCAAAAAACGCTATAAGAGAAATAACGAGCAAAGACGTAATTCTTTTCAGACCGCCTTTCGGCGAATACAGCAACAAGGTTATAGAAAGCGCGGAAAGACAGAATCTCATAGCGATACAGTGGAGCGTAGACAGTCTCGACTGGAAAAATATTTCCGCAAAAGAAATTGCCGAAAGGGTTTTAAAGAGAGTAAAAAAGGGCAGTATAGTTTTGTTCCACAATCAGGGACTGCATACCGCCGAAGCCTTGCCGACTATTATAAAAGAGTTGAAAGAGCAAGGATATGAATTTGTTACGATAGGAGATTTGATTTATAAAGACGGGTATTACATCGACGGGACGGGCGAACAAATCAAATCGACGAAATAAAGGAGGAATATGATGGAAAACACAAACAACAAAGTGTACCTTAGCGGTACGGTAGTAACGGAAGCGGAGTTCTCGCACGAGATATTCGGCGAGGGGTTTTACGAAATGAAAGTATCCGTTCCGAGACTGTCCGGGCAATGCGATATTTTGCCCGTAACCGTGTCGGAAAGACTTATAAGCGAAAAGAGTTTAAAAGTCGGTTCGACGATTTCGGCGATAGGACAGTTCAGAAGTTACAACAAAATGGCGGAAGGGAAAAGCAAACTTATGCTGACCGTGTTCATAAGAGAACTTCTCGAAACGGGGTATTACGAAAATCCCAACAACGTCGTTTTGTCGGGCTATATATGCAAACCGCCCGTATACAGAACAACGCCTTTCAACAGAGAAATAGCCGATTTGCTTATCGCGGTAAACCGTTCTTACAATAAGTCGGATTATATTCCGTGTATCGCTTGGGGAAGAAACGCAAGATTCGTCAAGAACTTGCAGGTAGGCGACAGGGTAGCCGTTTCGGGCAGGATACAGAGCAGATTGTATCAGAAGAAAAAGGAAGACGAAATATTAGAACTTACCGCTTACGAAGTTTCTATATCCAAACTTTCCGCTTGCGACGACGGCGACGTGTTCGACCTTGACGTTGAGTTTACACTCGGCGCGAAAGAGTCTCACGGCATAAGAACGAACGATTTAACCGTTTAACGAATATATAAAATAAAGTCGCTTTGAAAAACAAGCGACTTTTTGTTTACTAAAAGGCAAAAATGTTATATAATAATAATCGGCGTGAATTCGCCGAAAGAAAAAAACAACGGGTGCGGTTGCGAAAATGTCGGAAGAAAAAGATTATCCGCTTAAAATAGAGTTGGTGCCGGACGGGTGTTGGTATCATAATTTAAGAACGCAGTTTCCTAAACCAGTGTGGGATTTTATAAGAAAAGACGCTTATGAGAGAGCGAACGGAAGATGCGTTATATGCGGTAAAAAGACTTCTCGGTTAGAGGCTCACGAAAGGTGGTCTTACGACGAAGAAAACGGTGTTCAGAAATTAGTCGACGTAATTGCCGTCTGCCACGATTGCCACAGCGCGATACATATCGAAAGGACGGCTGTCGCGGGTGATTTAGTCCGCGCGGAAGACCATTTTATGAAAGTCAACGGTTGCGGTTATGCGGAATATAAGGCAATGCGCGCGCAGGCAAATAAGGATAATCGAAGAAGAAACGGAATATCCGAATGGAAAGTCGATTTGACGTATCTTAAAAGGTATATCGACGAAAAATAAAAACGCACGTTAAGTGCGTTTCGTAACGAAAAATCAAAGCGACCAGTCAATTTCGGGCAACCCCTTGCTTTTAAGGTACGCGTTCGCTTTTGAAAAAGGCTTGCTACCGAAAAAGCCGTTGTATGCGGAAAGGGGGCTCGGGTGCGCGCTTTCTATCACGCAATGTTTCGTCGTATCGATGAACTTTTTCTTGCTTCTCGCGTTGGAACCCCAAAGAATAAAGACAACGTTTTCGAGATTGTCGGATATTTTCTTTATAACGCCGTCGGTAAACGTTTCCCAACCGTGATTGAAGTGAGAGTTTGCCATACCCCGTCTTACGGTCAGAGTTGTGTTAAGCAACAGCACGCCGTTTTTTGCCCACTCGGTAAGGTCGCCCGTTTTATATACGGGTAAGCCCAAATCGTCGTGCAGTTCTTTGAATATATTTTGTAACGACGGGGGAAGTTTCACCCCGTCCCGAACGGAAAAACAAAGCCCGTGCGCCTGATTAGGCTCGTGATAAGGGTCTTGTCCTAAAATCACCGCTTTAAGGTTTGACAACGGCGTGAGTTTAAAGCAGTTGAAAATATCTTCCGCCGGCGGATATATCTCGCGCGCGGAATATTCGCGTTTTAAAAACTCGCGAAGTTTAAGATAGTTTTCGCTCGCGAAGTCGTCTTTTAAAAATTCGTCCCAACCGCCGTTTAATTTTACCATAATTTCAGCCTTCCTTTTGTTACAGTATAACAAAATTACGGCGTAAAATCAACGTTTTTGCGACGCTCAGGAGTTAATTTGAAAATATATGAAATAATTTTAGTGGGTCTCGTTTTATCGTTAGACGCTTTTGCCGTAGCGATATCCAACGTAACCGCTAACAAAGACCTTAAAAAAGATAAAATAATAATGATGCCCGTGATGTACGCTCTTTTTCAGGGCGCAATGCCGTTGATAGGCTATTATTGCGGTAAACTTGTAAGCGGGTTTATATCAAAATACTCGGGGTACATATCGTTCGCCATATTTTTCGCGCTTGCGACTAAAATGCTTGTAGACGTAATATTAGATGCGAAAAAGAAAGACGGTACGGAAACGGAAGAAACGAAATCGGGCGGACTTACGTATAAAGTGCTTATTCTGCAAGCGGTTGCGACGAGTATAGATGCGCTTGCGGTCGGAATAACGCTTGTTACGGCGTCCGTAAACGTTTTCGTCGCGATTGCTATAATTATGGCTATAACGGCGGTAATGATAGTTGTCGCATTGTTTATAGGCAAGTTTTTAGGTAACGTTTTAGGTAATAAGGCAACGATAATAGGCATCGTTATTTTATACGGCGTGGCGATAAAAACGCTTGTTGAAATATTTGTATAAAGGTGAGATATGGAAGAAAAATGTTGGTGCGGTAGCGGTGAGAATTACGAAAACTGCCACAAAAGTATGGACGAAAAACTTAAAGAATTAAGAAAGAAAGGCGCGCAGATACCTACGAGAGCGATGATAAAAAACAAAGAACAGATAAAAGGTATCAGAGAGGCGGGCAGAATAAACACTCTCGTTTTAGACGAGGTGGCAAAGCGCATAAAAACAGGAATGTCCACGCAGGATATAGACGATATAGTTTACAATACCACGCTCAAATATAAAGGAATACCCGCGCCTCTTAATTACGAGGGGTTCCCCAAAAGCGTCTGTACTTCCGTCAACGATCAGGTTTGCCACGGAATCCCCGACGAAAAAGATATTTTGAGAGAGGGTGATATAGTCAACGTCGACTGTACCACTATTTACGACGGATATTTCGGAGACGCTTCCAGAATGTTTACGTTCGGCGAGATAAGCGACGTTGCAAGGAGACTTATAAAGACTACGAAAGAAGCGGTGAAAATAGCGGAAGAACACCTTGCGCCATATACTCATCTCGGCGATATAGGTTATTATATAAACCGCCACGCCAAAGCGAACGGCTTTTCGGTGGTAAGAGAGGTCGGAGGACACGGCGTAGGACTTCAAATGCACGAAGATCCTTACGTTTGCCACGTAGGCGAACTCAATACGGGACTTGTGCTTGTTCCGGGAATGATTTTTACGATAGAACCTATGATAAACGAGGGGACGAGAAAAGTATTTTGTGACGGCGGAAACGGCTGGACGATTTATACGGCGGACAGAAAACTTTCCGCGCAGGTCGAGAATACGGTTTTGATAACGGAAGACGGTTTTGAGATTTTGTCCGAATGATTAGTTTAGCGAGAGATAAGAAAAAGAAAATATTTTTAATATGCTTTTCGTTGTTTTACGTTGCTTTGATCGTCGTGGCGAGTTTTTACGATTTAGAGATATCCAAAGCGATGGCGGACGTAAAGGCGGGGAAGTATTATTCCGACAATATGTTTGCGAGATTTTTCGAGGTAGCGGGCGAACTTCCCGTGTATTTCGTATCTTCGTTTGCCGTAGGCGTGCTTGCCTCGAACATACCCCGCGGATTAAAAAAAGGTATCGGAATAGCATTGCAATTTCTCGCCATGTTCGTGTTGTTCGGCATACTTTTGTTTTGTTCTTTCAGAGTGTTTAAAAACATTTCCGAAATGACGGAGTCTTTTTCTCTTAAAGATCCACTTATAATTCTGTCCGAGTTTTTGCTTGCGGGATTGTTGTTCGTTATAATGATATTCTCCGTTCACAGCCTTGAAGAAAAAACGAGAAAATCGCTTTTAAAGTTTGCTTTCATAGCCGTTCTTACCGCCTTGTTGTCGCAGATTTTAGTGCAGGGCATAAAACTCTTTTGGGGAAGAGCGAGGTACAGAACGCTTGCTTTCGCAAACGACTTCGATATGTATTCGCCTTGGTATATTCCGCAAGGAAAGAAATACCTTATGGAAAAATATTCTTATCTTGCGCTCGGCAAGGACGCTTATTGTTCATTCCCGTCCGGTCATTCGTGTTCGGTGGCGACGCTCGTAGCGTTGTTCGCTATTCCCGTCGGTAATACAGAGGGCGGAAAAGTTAAAAAGATTTTTATTTACACGGTTTGTTCGGTCGCGATAATAATCGTGATGATTTCGAGAACGATTATGGGCGCGCATTATTTAAGCGACGTTCTGTTCGGGACGGGCTTTACCCTTTTGTCTTATGCGTTCGCGAACTTTATTTTTAAGAAAACAGTCGCAAAAAGAGGGCGAATGAAAAACGAACCTTGACAATTTTTACGCGATGTTATATAATTCTACTTATGAGAGGTGATATAAATGTATCCTGAACCTTTATTTAAAATATTCGGACAAGGCGTATACCTTTACGGAATAATGATGGCTGTCGCGCTCGTGTCCGCGCTTTTGGTTTTCAGGTTTTATACGGATAAAACCAAAATAGATACGGACGTGCAGAACTTCGGTTTGCTCACGGGCGTTTTTGCCATTGCGGGCGGTTTTTTCATGGCGGCTTTGGCGCAAGGCATAGTTTCCGCCGTTAACGGCGACGGGTTTTCTTTTGCAAAAGGCATAACCGTAATGCCGGGCGTAATCGGCGGAGCGGTCGCGTATCTCGCGATATATTTCGGCGTGGGGCATTTCTATTTCAAAAAGAAAGGAATGATTCATTTAACCGAGTTTAAAAAAATATTCAATATGGCGCCCTGCGCGATAACGCTTGCGCACGGTTTCGGAAGAATGGGTTGTCTTTTCGCGGGGTGTTGCCACGGCAGAGAAACGGACGCTTGGTACGGAATAGTTATGGACGGCGTGAAAAGAGTTCCCACTCAACTTTTCGAGGCGATTTTTCTTTTCGCATTGTTTGCTGTTCTTTCCGTATTGTATTTCAAAGATAAAAGATACACTTTCCCCGTATACCTTATAGC
>CAKQSC010000055.1 GCA_934271725.1 uncultured Clostridia bacterium | reverse complement strand
GTGTCGAGCGACGGGCGTTTGCAAAGCGAATCCATATACTTTGCTCCTTCGAGCATTTCTTTAATATTTATGCCGAGTACCGACGCGGGAAGAAGTCCCACGGGGCAGAGTTCGGAAAATCTTCCGCCGACGCTTTCGGGAATGTAAAAGGTTTTAAACCCTTCTTCTTTCGCTATTTTAATAAGGTTTCCTTTCGTTTCGGAAGTGGTCGCTATAATATGATTTTTCGCGTCGTCGCCCAAAGCCTTTTTAAGCGCGTCGTAAACGATTAAATACTGACTCATCGTTTCCGAAGTCGAACCGCTTTTGGTAATAACGTTGAACATCGTGCGTTTAACGTCTATAACGTCGAAAAGCGCAGTCATTCTTTCGGGATCTATATTATCCTCCACGTAAAATTTCGGTCCCTTTCTCGACGACTTGGGCAAATCGTTGTAATGAAGGTGGCAAAGAGCCTGAAACACCGCTATCGGTCCGAGCGCGGAACCGCCGATGCCGAGCACGACGAAATAATCGAATTTCTTTCTTATTTCTTTCGCCGTCGCGATTATGTCTTTTACCGTTTCGTCCTGATTGTACGGAAGTTCCGCCCAACCCGTCATACCGTTACCGCGCTTTGCGGTAAACATCTCGTGAGCCTTTTTGGCAGTCGCTTTGTACGAACTTATTTCTCTGTCCGTAATGCCGTTTCTTTCCCCCACGAAGTCCGTCATCATATTGTTGTAATCGAGACTTACCGTCATTGATTTTTTCCAACTTTTGTCGTAGAACTTTGCTTTCATTTTTTTTAAACTCCTTTTTGTCGGAACGCTTTTTTTAAGTCGTCCGGGTTAAAAAACACTCTTGAATATATTATAACCGTCTTAACGCGAAAGGTCAAGACGGTTTTTAAAAAAATATGCACTTTTTTGTAAGTTTTTTTGCGAAAAAGTATCGTTTTTGCCGAGTTCGGACTATTTTGCAAAAGTTTCTTCGACGAAAAGAAGACTGTCGGTAAGTTCGGAAAAATCCTTATAGCCGTCCGGGTAAACCTCTAATATCACCGCGCCGTCGAACCCGACGTCTAAAAGGCGGTTTTTAAGTTCTTTCAAGTCCGTTTTTCCCTTTTTGCAGGGAAGAATTATTTTCCCGTTTTCGTCCGTATCCGACAAATGAAGGGTAGAGATATCGCTACCCATATCTTCTATGTATTTCTCTACGGGGTAACCGCTTTGTCTCGCCTGCTTTACGTCGAGCGTGGCGCGCAATCCGGGGCACCGTTTTTTAAGTTCCGTAAAAAATCCCGGCTCGTTATAATACGCCCAGTGAACGTTCTCAAAGGAAAGGGCAAGCCCTCGCTCTTTGCAATGACTTATAATTTCGTTAGTCCTTTCGCCTATAAAATCGAAATCGACGTTTATCGGCGTTTTCTTTATTCTCGCAACGCCGTGAAAGGTAAGATATTTCGCCCCGACCTCTTCTGCCACGTCGAGAACATTGTCGAGCACTCCGAAAGCGTCGTTCTTCGCCCTGACGTATTTGTTGTACAGTTGCGGTTCAAACTGAGTGTTTAAAGCGTGCACGGAACGTATTTCCGTGTCTTTCTTTCTCTCGTTTAAAACTTTCGCAAACTCTTTCGTATATTCGGAAAAGGTGCCTAAAAACACCTCCGCCGTTTTAACGCCGTTATCGGCAAGATAAGAAAGCGCGTCCTCCGTATATTTTCTCGTAAAAAAGCAAGCGGTCGATATGCCGAATTTCATAATTACCTCGATGATAAAACGATTTTGCCGTTTTTGGCGTCTACGGTAACCGTTTCGCCCGCGCGGACGTTTCTCTTTAAAATCTCTTCGCTTAAAACGTCTTCTATCTTTCTCTGAATAGTGCGTTTAAGAGGTCGTGCGCCGTAAACCTCGTCGTACCCCTCTTCAACCAAAGCGTCTATCGCCGATTTCGTAACGTGGAACCCGACGTTGGATTCTTTCAGCCTCTTTTCCAACTTTTTAAGAAGTATCACTATTATTTTGGAACAATCTTCTTTTGAAAGTCTTGTAAACACTATCGTGTCGTCCACTCTGTTTAAGAACTCCGGTTTGAACTTTTCTTTCAACGCTTCCGTAATTCTGTCTTTCATTCTGTCGTATTCCGCGCCGGAATCGCCACCCGTAAACCCGAAAGAAGTCCTTTTTTCGGCTTCGCTCGCGCCGACGTTGGAAGTCATTATGATCACCGTGTTTTTAAAGTCTACAAGCGTGCCTTTGCTGTCCGTAAGCCTGCCGTCGTCGAGGATCTGCAAAAGTATGTTGAAAATATCGGGGTGCGCCTTTTCCGCCTCGTCGAACAAAATAACCGAATACGGGTGCGTTTTCACCTTATCCGTAAGTTGCCCCGCGCTGTCCTCGAACCCGACGTAGCCCGGTGGCGCGCCTATGAGTTTCGCAACGGAATGTTTTTCCATATACTCGCTCATATCTATTCTTATCATCGCGTTTTCGTCTCCGAACAAAGCGGTCGCGAGAGCCTTTGCGAGTTCCGTTTTACCTACGCCCGTAGGACCTACGAATATAAACGAGCCTATCGGTCTGTTGGGATCTTTAAGTCCCGTCCTTCCTCTTCTTATCGCCCTTGCGACGGCGGAAACCGCCTCTTCCTGCCCGATAACCCTCGCGTGCAGTTCGTCTTCGAGTTTAATAAGTCTTTCCGATTCCGTTTCCGTTATTTTGTCGAGAGGTATTCCCGTCCATTCGGCTACTATCGCGGAAACCTCTTCCGCCCCGACGGACAATACTTTTCTCTCTCTCGCATAGTTTATTTTTCTTCTTAAATCGGTTATTTTGTCTTCGAGCGCTTTTACGGATTGAGAAAGTTTTGCTATTTTTTCCGAATCGCCGAAATACAACGCTTCTTTATAGTCCGTCATCAAAGAATTGAGTTTTTCTTCTTCCTTTACGACCTCTTCGTTAAAGTTATATTCCTGCAACTTCGCTTTGGAAGCGCATTCGTCGATTACGTCTATCGCTTTGTCGGGCAAAAATCTGTCCGTTATATATCTGTCGCTCAACTTGACCGCGCTTTCTATCGCCTCGTCCGTAATGGTAACGCCGTGGTGCGATTCGTACCTCTCTCTCAATCCCTTTATTATTTCTACCGTTTCTTCTATCGACGGCGGATTTACCGTAACGGGCTGAAATCTGCGTTCAAGAGCGGGATCTTTTTCTATATATTTTCTGTATTCGTTTATGGTTGTCGCGCCGATCGTCTGCAATTCTCCGCGCGCGAGCAACGGCTTTAATATCTCCGCGCCGTCCATTCCGTCCTCTTTGGTCGAACCCGAGCCTACGAGATTGTGTATCTCGTCGATAAAGAGAATTATACTGCCGTTTCTTTTGACTACGTCGAGAACCTGTTTCATTCTCTCTTCAAAATCTCCGCGGTACTTCGCGCCCGCGACAAGCCCCGCCAAATCGAGCGAATATATCATTTTCCCGCGCAGTAAGTCGGGAATCTTACCCGTAACGATGTTTTGCGCAAGTCCCTCTATAACCGCGCTTTTTCCTACGCCCGGTTCGCCTACGAGAACGGGATTGTTTTTAGTTCTTCTCGACAAAATCTGTATGATTCTCGATATTTCTTCCGTCCTGCCTATAACGGGATCGACGTTTCCGAGCCTCGCTTTTTCCGTAAGGTCCACGCCCCATTGCATAAGCGTTTTATAGTCCTCGTCCGAAACGTTTGCTCTCGACGACTTTTTGCTTTCCTCGTAAACGTCTTTTTCACGCACGGTTCCCTGCGATTCCAGAACGTCGTCGAGTTGTCTGAACACCTCGTCTATATCGACGTTCATTTCGACGAGCGCCTTTACCGCCATTGCGTTTTCGCGAAGCAAAAGCGCGTAACAGATATGCTCCGTTCCGACGAAATCCATTTTTCTGCTGTACGCGAACTGCGTCGCTTTGTTTAGTATCTCTTTGACGGACAGCGATATGCCGTGCGTGTCCGTTACGGGGTATAACCGTATTATGTTTTCAAAATACGGTATATATTTTTCCGCCGTTACGCCGTGAGAATACAATATGTCCGAAACTTTGGTGTCGTTAACGGAAATCAGCGCGAAAAGAAGGTGTTCCGTTCCCACGTAACCCGTACCGTATTCGCCCGCTATTCTCACCATTTCTTTGAGAACTTTCCTTGCCGACGACGTAAAATAATTGTTGTTTTCAAAATCGAAATCGCTCATAAATCCTTTCTCCGCAGTCAAAGATACAAACGTTGAATATCGTTTAAACCGCGCTTAAATCGCGCAGAAAGTTTGAAACGTATCTTGCACGCGCAATGCCCTCTTCCGTTCCCGTAAGTTCACCGCCGTTTGCGAGTTTAATCATATTCTGCCTTGCGTTGACTATAAGATTGTCTAATTCCCTGTCGTTTTTAAATGAAAAAAATTCAAGCGTCGCGCCTAATTTCACAAGCGTTACCAGCGATAAAAACTCTTCGTACCCGAGATACGCGCAGTTCGTAAGAACGCCGTACGCGCGAAGACACCTGTCTTTGAGTTCGACGGGTTTGTTTCTGTAAACCTCTCCGCGAAGTTCCGCTTCCCCGTAGGAAACGGACATTATAACCTTTTCCACCTCGTCTATAATATACTCTTCGCTTCTGCCGAGAGTTACCTCGTTGCTTATCTGATAAATATAACTGTCCGCCGTACTGCCCTCTCCGTAAATGCCCCTGAAAGTCAGCCCCAACTCGCGCGCCTTTTTCATAACGCCGTCAATCTGACCGCTTTCCGTAAGTGCCGGCAAAAACATCATCGCGGAAGCGCGCAATCCCGTGCCGACGTTACTCGGACAGGCGGTTAAATACCCCAACTCGTCGTCGTAAGCAAAGTCGAAAAACTTTGAAAGTTCGTCGTCGAGCGCGCTTAAACGTTTGTAACACTCTTTAAGTTTAAGTCCGCCCGAAACGCATTGCGCGCGTATCTGATCTTCTTCGTTTATCATAACGGCTACGCTTTCGTCGGCGGATATCGCGACCGCACCGCTAGCCGTGTTTGAAAAAAGATATTTGCTTATAAAATACCTTTCCACCATAGACGCCCTTTCTATATACGAAAGGTCTTTCATTTTATAAAGCGTAAACGCTTCCGCGCGGTTGAGTTTTTTTGCTACTTCCACGGCGAATTTTAAAGCCTCGTCGCTGTCTTTTATTACGAAAGGAACGCCGAAAACGTTTCTTGCGAGTCTGATTCTCGACGATATTACGGTAGCGTCGACGTTTTTCGCGTCGTACTTGTCGAATATCATTTTTTCAGCCCCCTCCTCACGAGTTCGTCGTTTAAAACCTTTATCTCTTTGTCGAGCGCGCCCGCTTCCTTAAACCTTTTGGCGAGTATCGCGTCCTGTTTTTCTTTTATAAGCCGTTTATATTCCGCTATGAGTATTTTATCGTCTTTGGTAAGTTTGGGGCATTTCCCCTCGTGGGTTAATCTTCCCTGCGTCTCGGTCAGATATTCGGTTACTTCTTCTTTGAACGCGACATAACAATACGGGCAACCGAGAATCCCCGTCTGCTTAAACTCTTGCACGCGTCTACCGCATTTAGGACAAATATCGCTCACTTACTCTTTCCCTTTTATTTTACTATGTTTTTTATACTCTTTGTCAAATCCTCTTTAAGTTCGCTTCGCAAAAGCCCGTAATAAAGATTTGCAGTTATATACCCCGCCTTATCGCCCGCGTCGAACCTTATTCCGTCGAAAAGACACGCGTCGAGTTTGTTATCTTTTATCAACCTTAAAAACGCGTCCGTAAGGTAAATCTCTCCGCCCTCTTTCGTAGCCGTTTTGAGATATTTTATCACGTCGTAGGAAAGAACGTATCTTCCTATTACGGCGTAGTCGGAAAATCTTTCGCTTTCTTTGGGTTTTTCCGCCATATCGGTAACGTGAAAATATTTATCGCAAAACTTTTCCGCTTTGATATTGCCGTATTTAACCGTGTCTTTCGGCTCTACTTTCATCGTCGCGAGCGTGCTTGCCCCGTTCTTCTCGTAATTGTCGGCAAGTTGACGTATACACGGTTTTTCACCCTCTTTCGTATAAATCAACTCGTCGCCTAAAAGCAGAGCGAAAGGTTCGCCGTCAAGCCATTCTTCCGCGCACAAAAGAGCGTCGCCTAGTCCGTTTGCCGTTTTTTGCACCGCAAAGGTAATATTCGCACCGCACGCGGTGGATCTGGCAAGGTTTAAAAGAGAGGACTTTCCCTCTTCTTCGAGCCTTTTTTCAAGCGACTCGTTAGGCGTAAAATGCTTTATTATATCGTCGTTGTCGGGCGAAATGATTATCATCAGGTCTTTTATGCCCGAATTCACCGCTTCTTCCGCTATGTATTGAATTATAGGCTTATCTACCACCGTAAGCATAGGTTTGGGAATCGCTTTCGTGGCGGGTAAAAATCTCGTACCGAGCCCCGCGGCGGGTATGATACCCTTTCTTATCACCATATTTTTCTCCCTTATTTAAAGTTTTCTTCTTCTATCGCCGTTATCTTATTCAGTCTTCTTATATGTCTTCCGCCCTCGAACTCCGTCGTCAGAAAGGCTTCCACTATTTCGAGCATAAGCCCCGCGCCGATAACTCTTTCGCCGAAAGCGAGCATGTTGGCGTCGTTATGTTTTCTCGTCGCTTTCGCGCTGAACACGTCGTGGCAGTGAGCGCAACGTATACCCTTTACTTTGTTTGCCACAATGCTTACGCC
>CAKQSC010000054.1 GCA_934271725.1 uncultured Clostridia bacterium | reverse complement strand
GGGTTGAAATGATAAAATCCGTTTATAAAGATGAAGAAAGGGTTAAAACGATTGCTTTCGACGGTCTTTTGGCAGAATTGCTTAAAATAGAAGAAACGGACGTTTCGGTAAGGGGAGTCAGAGACGTTACTGACTATGAATACGAAAAAAACATGCATTACGTAAACTCCGATTTAAACGGAAATATTATAACGCTTTTCGTACCCGCCGAGCAAAAGCATTTGCATATATCGAGCAGTGCGGTTAAAACGCTTTTGTCTTTCGGCAAATCCGTAAATGAATACGTTCCGCCCGAGGTGAACGAAATAATCGAAAAACGATTAAAGGAAAAAAATAATGGATTTGTTTGATTTGGCAAAAGACAACGCCGATAAAGACGAAGTAAACAGACTGACACCGCTCGCCGACAGAATGAGAGCGGTTTCTTTAAAAGATTTTTTGGGGCAGGAGCATATAATAAGCGAAACTTCCCTTTTAAGACGCGCCATAAAAATGGACAACCTCGGAAGTTGTATTTTCTGGGGACCTCCGGGGTGCGGAAAAACTACGCTCGCAAACGTTATAGCAAACGGCACGGACGGGGCTTTCGTTAAACTCAACGCGGTAAACAGCGGTGTTTCGGACGTGAAAAAAGTTGTCGACGAAGCAAAAAAGCGAAAGTCGGAAAAGGGTAAAAAGACTTATTTGTTGCTCGACGAATGTCATAGATTCAACAAAACGCAGTCAGATTCTCTTCTTCCGGCAATAGAGGACGGAACAATTATTTTTATAGGTTCCACTACGGAAAATCCTTACGCGTCCATGACGCCCGCGATAGTCAGCAGGTGTCGCGTATTTGAACTTAAAAAACTCACGAAAGAAAACGTTTTAACCGCGTTGAAGCGCGCTTTAAGCGACGAAACGAAAGGGCTCGGTAATTATAACGCCGAGGTGGACGAAGATGCTCTTAACCACATAGCAACGGTAGCCGACGGAGATTTGAGAGTTGCTTATAACGCGCTCGAAATGGCTGTTTTAACGACTAATCCGGGTAACGACGGGGTTATACGCGTAACGCTTAAAGACGCGGAGGAATCTATTCAGAGAAAGGCAATGTCATACGACGAGCAGTTGTATTACGATATTCTTTCCGCTTTTTGCAAAAGTCTCAGGGGAAGCGATCCCGACGCGGCTCTTTATTATAGCCAAAGGCTTATTACGGGCGGTTGCGATCCTATGCTTATAGCAAGGCGTCTTGTCGTGCACGCAAGCGAGGACGTGGGGCTTGCCGATCCTATGGCGGGCGTCGTTGCCACCAACGCAATGCTCGCGCTTGAACGGCTAGGGGTTCCCGAAGGACTTATTCCTTTGTCTTCCGCGATAATTTACGTTTGCGAAGCGCCTAAATCCAACAGCGTGGTAGAAGCGTTATATTCTGCGAAAGCGGACGTAGAAAAGAACAAAGACGACGTCGTTCCGCCCCACCTTAAAAACTCCGTTTACGCAAGCAAGGAAGATAAAGCGTTGTCGGCGAATTATAAATATCCGCACGATTACGGCGGATACGTCAAACAGCAATATCTGCCCGATACTCTGAAAGACAGGGTGTACTATAAACCGAAAGACAACGGTTTTGAAAAAGAAATAAAGAAAAGAATAGAAGAAAGAGAAAAGAAATAAAGCGAGAAAAATTATGAAAGTTTTAATCGTCGATGACGAAGACCGCCTTGCAAACGCGCTTGTAAAGTTGCTGTCGCAAAACAAAATACCGGCGGACGCTGTATATAACGGAGAGGACGGGCTTGATTATGCCTTAACGGGTAATTACGACGTGATTCTTCTCGACATAATGATGCCTAAAAAAGACGGTTTTCAGGTTTTGAAAGAATTGCGAGCGAAAGGGTTTTCCACGCCCGTTTTACTGCTTTCGGCAAAAAACGAAACGAAAGATAAAATAGCGGGGCTTGACATAGGCGCGGACGATTATATAACAAAGCCTTTCGATTTCGGAGAATTGCTTGCAAGACTCCACGCGCTTTCGAGAAGAAAAGGCGAATATACGGGCAACGTTCTGACTTTCGGAAACGTAAACCTTAATAAGGCGACGAGAGAATTGTCCGTAAGCGACTCTAAAACCGTTTTGTCGGGCAAAGAATACGAAATGATGGAAATGCTTATGCTTGCCGATAGTTCGATAATAGAAAAAGAAAAGTTTTTTCAGAAGATTTGGGGCTACGACAGCGACGCCGAATATAATACCATTGAGGTATATATAAGTTTTTTGCGCAAGAAGTTGGACGCTCTCGGCGGAAACGTCAAAATAAAAGCAATACGCGGAGTCGGATATAAATTAGAGAAAAATGCTTAAAAAATTGAGATACAAGTTCATAATCGTAACGTCATCTCTCGTACTTGCGGTGATACTGGCTATATTTATGGGGTTATTGATTACGACGCATACGGGGCAAAAAGTTCGCGCGTACGTTTCGCTTGAAAAGTATGCCGAAGGCGTTACCGACGATATAAGCGGTGTAACGGATCCTAAATACGCCGTTATAATTCTCGACGAAAGATTCTCGGAATATTATGCGGAAAACAGCGTTTTCGACAACAACGATTATAGGCTTGCTCTGGTAAACGAAATTATGGAAACGGGGAACGAAAACGGCAGAATAGGCGATATCTACTATTATAAATACGAGAAAAACGGCGAAACGGTAATAATTCTCGGCAATTTTGCAAAAGAGAGAAATATTGCCAAACAAACGGTAACGAACACGCTGATTTACGTTGCCGGCGGTTGCGTTCTTATGATAATAGTTACGTATATGTTGTCTTTCTGGGTAATTAAACCGGTTGAACAGACGCTTGACGAACAAAAAAGGTTTATCGCGGACGCCGGACACGAACTTAAAACGCCACTTGCGATAATCAAAACGAATATGGACGTTTTAAAAACGGAAGTAGGCAAAAGCGAATGGCTTGAAAATATAGAAAGTCAGACCAACCGAATGAGCGAACTTATCGGCGAACTTATCGATTTGTCGAAAGCGGAAGAAAAAAAAGGCAATGCGGTTAAAACGGAGTTTAACGTTTTGCAACTGTTAAAAACAACCGTTTTGCAGTTTGAAGTTCTTGCGTACGAAAACGAAAAAACGATAGATATAGTCGCGCCCGACGATTTTAAGATAAAAGGCAGTGAAAAAGATTTTTCAAAAGTCGTTTCGGTGCTGATGACGAACGCCGTAAAATACGCAACGCCAAAGACGGCAATCGTCGTCAAAGCGCAGTCTAATCAGAAAAAGATAAGTTTCTACAACGAGGGTTGCGACGTAGATTCGAAAGATAAAGACAAATTGTTTGAAAGATTTTACAGGTTCGATTCTTCGCGCGCAAGAAGCACCGGCGGTAGCGGTTTAGGGCTTTCGATAGCGCAGGCGCTTTGCGTTGCGAATGGTTGGAAGATAGACGCCGAATGTCAGAAAGACGCGTATATCGTTTTTACGATAAGTTTTTAAGGAGAGAGAATGTATAACGAAACGAACGTATTGAAAAAATTTTTTCCGACAAAAAAGAGCGCGAGCGTAGAAATGATTAACCTTCGCGCGATACTTGCGTTGCCGAAAGGTACCGAACATTTTTTAAGCGATCTTCACGGCGAAAACGAAACGTTTAATCACCTGCTCAGAAACGCTTCCGGAGTTATTAAACAAAAAATCAAAGAAGCGTTCGGTAAAGGAAAAAAGGAAAAAGAAGTTACGGAACTCGCCACGCTTATTTATTATCCCAGCGAAAGATTGCAGATAATAAAAGCCGAGACGGAAGATTTAAACGGGTGGTATACCAAAACCTTGTACGATTTGACGGAAATGGTAAGAGTTGTCGCTTCCAAATACACACGCAGTAAGGTAAGAAAGGCTTTGCCGAAAACTTACGCGTATATTCTCGACGAACTCATAAATATTCCCGTACATCTCGAAGATAAAGATAAGTATTATGCCGATATAGTAAAGGGAATAATCGAACTCGGCGAGGCGGACGACGTTATTCGCGAACTGTGTCACCTGATACAAAGCCTTGCGATAGACACTTTGCATATCGTAGGCGATATATACGACAGAGGTAGCGGTGCGGACAAAATAATGGATACGCTTATAAAATACCATTCTCTGGATATCCAGTGGGGAAATCACGATATATTGTGGTTAGGGGCGTATTACGGCAATCTCGGCTGTATTCTTAACGCGTTGAGAATAAATATTAAATATAATAATTTACATATTCTGGAAAACGCTTACGGAATCAACCTGAGGGCATTGTATTATTATTCCGCTTTAAAATATAAAAACGACGATTGTTCGGAGTTTAAAATAAAGACGGAAAAGACTCTTACCGATGAAGTAAATCTTGCAAAAATGCACAAAGCGGTAACTCTTTTGCAATTCAAGGCAGAGCACGCGCTTATAAAAAAACACCCCGAATACGGTATGAACAACAGGCTTTTCGTACTTGATAAACTCGGCATTGAAGAAGAGTTTGACGATGAAGAAAAAAACATTCTCGAAGAACTTGTAAAGTCTTTTAAGGAAAGCAAACGACTTAAAGAACACATGGCGTTTTTACTCGAAAAGGGCAGTTTATACAAAACTTATAACGGCAACCTTTTAATGCACGGTTGCGTGCCTACGGACGAAGACGGCGAGTTTACGGAAGTGGAAGTTATGGGTTCCCGTTTTAAGGGCGTCGCTTTATACAGGCAACTCGAATACGTCATTCGTTCCGCCAAAACGAACGAGTTATGTTGCGATTATATGTGGTATTTGTGGTGCGGAAAGAATTCGCCCGTATACGGCAGAAACGTAATGGCGACTTTCGAGGAATATTTTGACAAAAAAGCGTTTAGCGAAACGAAAAATCATTATTACGAATACGTTAAAAATAAAGAATATTGCGAAAAGATTTTGTCCGAATTCGGGCTTGATCCCGAAACGGGACATATAATAAACGGGCACATGCCCGTAAAAGTTAAAAGCGGTGAAAGCCCCGTCGACGGCGAAGGCAAACACATTACCATAGACGGTGGTATGAACAAAGCGTATCATAAAACGACGGGAATTGCCGGTTACACTCTCATAAGCAATTCGCACGGACTTATTCTTGTCAGCCATGCTCCGTTCGGTTCTAAAAAAGAGGCGATAAACAATATGATCGATTTGGAAAGTCGCAGTACGATGATAGAAAAATACCCGTCGAGAGTATACGTAAGAGAAACGGACACGGGCAAGTTCATTCAAAGTCAGATAGACGCGCTTAACGAATTATATAAAAACTATTAAAAAAGACGAGCGATTTTTTCGCTCGTCTTTGATTTTTCGTTCGTTTATCGGTTGTCTGTTTTGTCTGTATCGTCGTTTTCGGAAACGTTCGCTTTCGCGTCGTCGGGATTCTCTTCTTCCGCGGATATCGGCGTTTCGGCGCTTTCTTTTTCGGTTATTGTCGGCGTTTCCGTGTTTTCTACGTCATCGGTATCTTTACCGTTTAACTTAAACTTTACTTTTTCGTTTTTCTTCCGACTTAATTTTTTGTTTAACACGACGTAGACCGCCGTAACCAAAATAAGCACGAAAAGAGCAACCGCAAAAGCGATAACCCAGTTGCGGTTGTCTTTGTCTTTAAAGAAATCGGAAGCAAGCAAAATGAACATATCGTTATTTCCTTTGATAGAATACTATAATTTTACTCAATTATGTCCGTTTAGTCAAGTAATTTGATAAAAATCGATACAAACGCAATATTTTTATGTTAAAATAAAACTATGATGTATAAAGTGATTGTTATAGGCGGTGGAGCGAGCGGAATTATTACCGCAATAGAATCGGCAAAGAGATTCGGCAGTGAAAAAGTCTGTTTGCTCGAAGCCGGTGTAAGAATAGGTAAAAAACTTCTCGCAACGGGTAACGGGAGATGTAATCTTTCAAACGCCGATATGTCGTTAAGCCATTATCACGGCGACGTAAATCTTGCCGAAAGCGCGCTCGGCGTATTCGGTTCGGATAAACTCAAAGAGTACTTTAACTGTTTGGGGGTAATGCTTACGGAGGAAGACGGTAAGATTTACCCTATGAGTTTGCAGGCAAACTCGGTTCTCGATATGTTGCTGTATAAGTTGCAAGATTGCGGTGTTGTCGTCAAAACGGACTCGAAAGTAACGGGCGTTAAAAAAACGGGCAACCTTTTTAAAACAACCTGTCAAAACGGAAAAGTTTACGAAAGCGAAAATCTTGTTTTCGCCACGGGAGGCAGTTCCGGTACTTCTTTCGGAACGGACGGAAAGTCTTTTTCTCTTATTGAAAGTTTAGGACATACGGTAACGAAGTTGTCTCCGTCGCTCGTGAAACTCAAATGCGATACCAAACGCTTTAACGCGTTGAGGGGAATTAAAGTAAAAGCAAAAGTTACGCTTTTAACGGGCGATAAGCAAGAGGGAAGCGTTACGGGCGATCTTCTTTTTACGGACGGCTCGATAAGCGGAAATACCGTTTTTTCTCTGTCGTCTTTGATTACGGACGTAAAACGTACAAGTCTGCAAATCGATTTTTTACCGACGGTATCCGAAAAAGAACTGACCGATTTTTTAGCGGAAAAGAAAATGACTTGCCCTTATCTTCCGTCGGACGAATTGTTTACGGGCATAGTCAACAAACAGTTGGGAAAAATAATATATAAACTTGCCGACGGCGATTTGACAAAATGCGTTTCGTTGGTTAAAAATATGCGGATAAGCATAAACG
>CAKQSC010000053.1 GCA_934271725.1 uncultured Clostridia bacterium | reverse complement strand
ATAGTTAAAAGTTATTTCGTCATACTACCGCCTATGATATATTTTACACCATAATTCAAGACTTTTCTACAACTTTTATATCGTAAAATTGCCTTTTTATGCTACGTAACCTTTGTTAACAAAAAAACGACCGCGGTTTTATAGGCCATGTTCGTCGTAAGATAAGTTTATGCGGTTATTTAAGGTTGGTTTTATAATCTTCGCCCCGGTCTCTCAATGCGTCGAGAACGGGTTTTAAAGTCGAGCCTAATCCCGACAACGAATATTCCACTCTTGGCGGAACTTCCGCAAAAACTTCCCGTTCGATAAGTCCGTCTTCTTCGAGCGCGCGTAAATTGTCCGTAAGCACTTTTTTGCTTATTCCCGGAACCGTCTTTAAAAAATCCGAAAACCCGAACGCCTTTTACGTTTGTATAAACAAGGATTTCGCGGTCGTTCCCGACGAAATTAAAAATCGTTCACTTTGCATTTCAGACGATATAGCGGAAATTATAAGTAAGAGTGAAAAGTGAATAAGTATGGTAAAAGTTAAAGCAATAGGTAAGAGTGAAGAGTGAAGAGGAAAAGTAATAGGCAAGAGTGAAAAGTGAATAAGTATGGTAAATTAAAAAAGATACGGGCAAAACAAACACGTTTTGCCCGCACTTTTATTTTATCAGTCTATTTTTTTAGTGGCGTTTTCATAAACGAGTTTAGCAATCGCTTCGTCCACGCTTACCGAACCCGTATCGCCGTCTTTTCTGTGTCTTACGGAAACCGTTCCGCTTTCCGCTTCTTTATCGCCTACTATGAACATATACGGCACTTTTTCGAGTTGAGCCTGTCTTATCTTGTAACCTATCTTTTCGTTACGAGAGTCGAGTTCTACGCGAAGCCCCGCCTTTTCCGCTTTCTCTTTAACACTCTTGGCGTATTCGAGAGAGTTGTCCGTTACGTTCATTATCTTTGCCTGAACGGGAGACAACCACAACGGGAATGCTCCGCCGTACTTTTCTATAAGCATTGCAAGCGTTCTTTCGTAGCAACCCATACTTGATCTGTGAATTACGAAAGGAACCTGTTTTTCGCCGTTCTGGTCGACGTAAGTCATACCGAATGATTCGCCCGCCGCAAAGTCTATCTGAATGGTTATAATCGTATCTTCTTTGCCGTAAATATTCTTTGCCTGAATGTCGAGTTTAGGTCCGTAGAAAGCCGCTTCGTCATCCGCTTCGACGTAATCTATTTTAAGGTCGTCGAGAATGCTTTTCATAAGCGCTTCCGTTTCGTTCCACGCCTTGTCGTTGTCTATATATTTATCGCTCTTCGATTTTCCGCGTTTGCTGAATCTGTAAGTAACGTCGTCGCGCATACCTATGCAATCGAGGCAATAATACGCGAGGTCGAGACATCTTTTGAACTCTTCTTCAATCTGATCGGGACGGCAAATGATATGTCCGTCCGCAAGAGTGAACTGACGGATACGGATAAGTCCGTGCATTTCACCGCTTGCTTCGTTTCTGTATTCCGTTGCCGTTTCGAAAAATCTTACGGGCAAATCTCTGTAACTCTTTAAACCGTTTTTGTATATCTGATACTGAAACGGACACGTCATAGGACGGAGAGCCATTACGTCGGGCGAAGAAATGTCGCCTATTATGAACATCTTGTCGCGGTAATGGTCCCAGTGCCCCGAAATCTTGTAAAGGTCGCTTTTAGCCATATTCGGGGTTTTGGTAAGCATAAAGCCCCTTCTTTCTTCCTCGTCCTCTACGAATCTTTGCAAAATCTGCAATATCTTCGCGCCTTTCGGCATCAAGATAGGCAACCCTTGACCGATAACGTCTTCCGTCATAAACAAACCGAGGTCTCTTCCGAGTTTGTTGTGGTCGCGTTTTTTAGCCTCTTCCACGGCGGTAAGATACTCTTCCATTTCGCTCTTTTTCTCGAACGCGGTGCCGTAAATACGGGTAAGCATCTTGTTTTTCTCGTCTCCGCGCCAGTACGCGCCCGTAACGGACGTAAGTTTAAACGCTTTTATCATACCCGTGGAAGGAAGATGCGGTCCTTTGCACAAATCGGTAAAATCGCCTTGCTTGTAAAAGGAAATCGCTTCGCCTTTTTTAAGGTCGTTTATGAGTTCTACCTTATAAGGTTCCTTTTTCATAAACTCCACCGCTTTCGTTCTCGTTAAAGTAAACTTTTCTATGGGAAGATTGCTTTTGATGATTTTTTTCATCTCTTCTTCGATTTTGGGTAAATCGCCCGTGTTTATGGGCGTTTTGAACTCAACGTCGTAATAAAACACGTTTTCCACGGTAGGTCCTATCGCAAGTTTGCTTGTAGGATATATGGACTTTATAGCCTGCGCAAGTATGTGCGAACAGGTATGTCTGTAAACTTTAAGTCCTTCGGGATCTTTGACCGTTACTATTTCAAGCGAACAATCCTCGTTTATTTTGTCCGTCAGATCGGTAAGTACGCCGTTCACTTTCATCGCAACGGCAATGCGAAGAAGACCTTCCGAAATACTTTTTGTGATTTCAAGACCGGTAAGTCCGTTTTCAAACTCTTTTTTGCTTCCGTCTTTTAATGTTATTACCATAAAACACCTCTCGAATATATTTTTACAAATAAAAAATCGCCCTTATTACTTTAAGGACGATTGTTAAACCGCGGTTCCACCTTTTTTGCTGAAAAGCCACTTTACTGCAAATAAGTTTTGCAAAGACTTGCCGTAAAAAGCGGTTTCGTTTGTCTTGAAGATTTACGGGGATTCCAGCCACACCCGCTCTCTGAAAAATCCGCAAGGACTACTTGTCTTTTTACTTTCGGCATTCGATTGTACCCATAGTTTAGTACACATTTTTATTTTTGTCAAGACTTTTTGCCATTATTTTTTAACTTTTATTTCTTCTTTTCAAACGGTTCCGCCACGTCTGCGTTTTTTACCGCCGTTACTTTTCTTCCGTTAAAATATACTTCATCGGATTTACCGATTTGCCGTTTTCGTAAACTTCGAGATGAACGTGTTCGCCGTCTTTATACTCCTGACGGCAACTTGTGGATATAACCCCTATTTTATCTCCTTTTTTAACCGTCTTTCCCACCGTTACAGACTCTCCGTCGAGAACGGACTTGTACACGCTTTTAAGACCGTTTCCGTGGTCTATCGTTATAACCGTTCCGTCAAGCAAACCCGTTTCCACGCTCTCTATCTTACCGTCGTACACGGCGAGAACGCTCGCGCCCGACTTGCCCGTAAAGTCTATTCCCGAATGAGTGGAATATCTCGTAAGCGTCGACGAATAAACCAACTTGTCCACACAGTAATCTTTGCTTACGCTACCGTTCTCCACGGGCAGACAAAAGATTATCGTTTTAGAAACGGGATCGTCTTTCTCGTCGTTTCCCTTTTCGTCGCCCGACGGGTTTACTATCTCCGCGCCCTGCGACGATTTTTTCGAGGCAATGCACGCAAAAGCGATTCCGAGCCCCAACCCGGCAAGACACAACGCAAGCACTATATAAAACAAGTACTTCCTTAAATAGTATTTTGCCATACCGAAAAATTTCATAAAAAATTACCTCCTTAACCGCAGTCGCGGTTACTTTATTTCGATTTTAGACAACATCAAATGTTTTTATACGGCAAAATATCAAAAACTTCCGTATATCACGGGAACGCCCACCGTAACCCCATCTTCCGAAACGGCTATCTGCATATTTACGGTTACGCCGTTTATCTTTTCGGAATATCTCGCAAGCGGATAGGTATAATAATATATTTCCCTTCCGCCCGCCTTTTCTTTAAACTTTAAATCAAGCCCTTTTTTCTTTTCAAAACTTTTTAAATCGAAATCGCCCTTTATAAAGACGCTTTCGCCTTTTTTGAAACAAAACGCCGACGAAGTTATTCTCCCCGTGTCCGAATAACTTGCCGTGTAATAAGTTTTTATTCCCTTTAAGCCCGTTTCTTCGCCGTACAGATAAACGAAACCCATAAGGCAAATCAACGCAAAAACAATTTTTTTCATAAAAAAATCCTTCCGAAAATCTCTCGGAAGGATTATTGACAGTTGATATTCTTTTTATACGTTTTCCAGAAGTCCCGAATCTCTTATATACTTTAACAAAATCTTTTCGTCCGTTATATAAGGCGCGGTTCGTATCGCCTCCGAAATCTCTTCGTCGGTAACATCCGTATAGGGATAAACGGAACTTATAACCCGTTCTCCCTTTAAAACAAGCGGTTTCATTTTCACGAGTTTTTCGGCAAAAAACTTTTTGTTTTTCGTAAGTTCCGTCTCGAACGAATAATACTCTTTCGCGTCCGGTCGGTTTATTTTCATAAGATAGGATGCGTTTATTCCCTTTCTTTCCGCTATTTCGGAAACGTTTTTTTCGTAGTCGCACACAACGGGGTAGTCCGTTAAATCTTCGGTAAAATAAATATAATATAGGTCGCACAGTTTTTTCATTGCAAAATAGCCGTACAGCGAAAAAGGCTTTTTGCCGAAAGCGACTCCGCACCAAAAAGGCGAAAGTCGGGTTACGTGGTTTTTACCCGAAAAATATTCCGCCATACCGAGTTTCAACGAGTATTCTACGTACTTACCGTAAAAAGCCTCGTCGGAAAAATCAAGGTTTAAAAAACCGTTTACCGCGTATTTCAGCAAATCGGTACATTCTTTAAGAGGCTGACGTCTGACTTTGGTAGTTAAATCGAAAAGTCCCGAAAGATAAGAAAGCCCGTGAGAGATGACGGAAGCCACCGTTTTATTGTCGAAAGACTTATACAGCGTTTTATCCAATATCAGAGTTTTTTGAGCGTTGAACGTTTTAAACGAATATATTCCGTTATCTTCTACAAGCGTTTCGGACGGAACGAGACCGAAAAGGTCGCCCTCCGTTATTACCGTTATTACAGGAACGTTTCTTTCGCACGCGAACGGAACAAGCGAATAATACGCTTTTTCCCCGACGGCGACGACGCACCTGTATTCGCTACCGAAATTGAACGCGCCGTTATCCCCTTCCGTTACGACGTATTCCGTATACGCGCTGTTCGTTTTTTCAAAAGCGGTCGCAATACCTTTCGCAAACTTTTCGTACAGCCTTTCCGTATACGCGACAAGCACCCTCATAAAAGGGAACCGTTTGTTAAGAACGTCTTTGAGCGTGGTTATGTAATCGCCGAAAAAAAGTTCGGGAACACGCATTTTGTTTATTCCGTTTTTAAACTCGAAATCGGATAATTCCTCTGTTTTAAGTTTATATATTTCCATATTCAACTATTTTAAAATCTATCGCTAAAAAAGTCAATAGCAAACGCTTGTTTTTCATAAAACGCAGGGCGTTTTAAAAAGTTTTGAAAAAAATCTGTTTTTTTAGAAAAAACCCTTGATATTTATTTGTTTTTTGGTATAATGATAATATATCAATCAGGAGGTTCACACCAATGAATAAAAACGATTTAGTAAGAAGAATTGCCAACATCAACGGCTGTACCATTAAAGATGCGGAAAAGTTTTTCGACGATACCATACAAGCCATTCACGACGGCTTGAAGGAAGAAAAGAAAATACAGATTTCCGGCTTCGGCATTTTTGAACTTAAAGAGAAACCGCAAAGAAAGGCTGTAAACCCCATGACGGGCGAACAGATTATCGTTGCCGCGTCCTCGACGCCTGTTTTGAAGTTCGGAAAAACTTTCAAAGATTCTTTCAACAAATAAAAATCAAGCGACCGAATTATCGGTCGCTTATTTTTTTTATTTCCGTTCGGCACGCGAACGCGGTCGCCCGTCGGAATCATATCGGTCTCCGTCAGGTTATACCGACGCCGAAAACAAAGAGTAGCGAAAACCGCGCTACTCTTTTATATTTTTCGTTTATCTGTAAATAAGTATAAGAACGACCATTACTATCGCCGTTAAAACGACGCTCGAAATAATTTTTATCTTACGGGCTTTTTTCTCGTCCATAGGCGTATATCCGTGATACACACCGTCGTCGTCTTTCATACATTTGGGGCAATATTTTTTCGTCGCCTTATATACTTTACCGCAATGTTTGCAAATCTTGTATTCGGTTTCTTTTTCGGACATATATTCACCTTAACGAAGCGACTTTAAAATATCCTCCGCGCCCTTACCTAACTCGTCGAGAGAACCGTTGCCGAACGGATCGGGAAGTCCCGCGTTTTTAACGAGCGTCGGGAAAGGTACGGTACCACCGCATTTACTGAACTCTATATACTTGTCGAACGCCTTGTCGTAATCTTTGTGCATTGCAATCAAAAATCCCAACGCGACCGTCTGCGCAAGGCAATAGTCTATGTAATAAAACGGCGATTCGTATATGTGCATCTGATATTGCCATCTCGTACCCTCTTCTATATAAGGAATACCCGTTATATCGAGGTACGGTCTGTATTTCTTTTCAAGTCCGAGCCACGCTTGTTTTCTCTGTTCGGGCGTCAGGTCGGGTTGTTCGTAAACGATATGCTGAAACTCGTCTACCATACAGCCGTAAGGAATGAATATCAAAGCGTCGCTTAAATGTTTGCGTTTATACTTGTTCGCATTTTCGCCGAAGAACTTGTCCATATATTTCCAGCAGAAAAACTCCATACTCATCGAATGACATTCCGCCGTTTCGCAACCGCCCAAATCCATTTCAAAATCGCCGTAACGATGAACGAAGTTCATTGCGAGCGTATGACCGAACTCGTGCGTAATAACGTCCACGTCTCCCGACGAACCGTTAAAGTTTGCAAGTATAAAGGGTTGGTCGAACTTGGGGAAGTCTATCGCGTATCCGCCACCCCACTTGCCGTCGCGCGACAAAACGTCGAATG
>CAKQSC010000052.1 GCA_934271725.1 uncultured Clostridia bacterium | reverse complement strand
GATTTCGAGTCAGGGCCGTTATGACCACTTCGATACACTTCCGTATTCTTTTGTTCTCACCCCTCACCGCTTCTCCGCGGTGGGATACTGCCGTTTCCCGTAATCGGGAACCCCTCGGCAGGACTTTGCCCGTCGTTGTATGTCCGTCATAGACGACCGAACCCCTCGTGGGTTCTCACCCCTCACCGCTTCTCCGCGGTGGGATACTGCCGTTTCCCTTAAAAGGGAACCCCTCGGCAGGACTTTGCCCGTCGTTGTATGTCCGTCATAGACGACCGAACCCACGAGCCCGTGAAGGCTACCTGATTTCGAGTCAGGGCCGTTATGACCACTTCGATACACTTCCGTATTACTCTTTTACAGCAAAATCGACTGCCCGTCGATTTACTTGCTTAACTATTCTACTACATTTATTTATTTTTTTCAAGCGTTTTTACGCTGTTTTTATATTAAACGGGGGAGAAATAACTTTTACTCCCCCGTTTTGGTTACATTCCTATCATATTCTTTATCTTTTTTAAATCTTCTTTCGTGTCTATCGTTACGGAATACCCCGTGTACTTCTTTGACGTTACGTCTCCCATTTTAGCGTTCGCTTTTACGGTTATCGCACCCGTCTTTATATTTACGCTCGCTTCGGTTGTTCTGTTATACCCGTCGTCCGAAGCGCTATACCTTAACACCGCCTTTATTCCCTTTATTCTCGTTTCGCCGTCGACTGCAATATACAACACCGCCTGCTCGACGTTGACGCGAACGTCAGGTCTTTCTTCTTTCTCCGATTCCTCAACGTAAGAATCGAGCGTGAACTTAAACACCGTATAATCCTTTTTTTCACACTTTTCCGTCTTGTCCGCCTTTCCCGTAAGCGATCCGAAATCCGTTTTTGCAAGATATTCGTCCACGTATTCGCCGAGAACGGATGTCTTTATCCTTGCCCTCGAAGTATCGGGAAGATCGTCGTTATGAGTAAGCATATACGGCGAATCCATATACAGCCCCTCTCTGTTCTTTAATTCTTTTATGTAAGAATACATATACAGATTACGGATTTCCGCATCGCCTTGCAAACTTTCTTTCGAGGTCGTTTCGTAATCGATTGCCGACAAATCGTTGCCGTTATAATCGACTCTGATTTTTACGTTGTCGTAATCGTAACCGTCGCTTTCCTCCTCGTTCGTAACGCCGGAACTGAACGAAAACCCCGCGCCGAGAAGCGAAGTTACCTTTTCCGTTTTCAAAGTGTCGTAAGTTACCTTACTTAAAGCGTCGGCAAGAGTCTGCACCCGCTCGTCGCCTTCCGCGTCGACGTATTGACCGTTGTAACTTATACCGCTACCCGAACTTCCTACGCACGACGCAAAACACGAACACGCGACTGCCAAGGATAAAATTATAAATAAAAATCTTTTCATTCGTTTATCTCCGTAATTTTAAGTATAGTATATTTCTCGTTTCTTGTCAAGCGGTAAAGAAATATACTACTTCGCTTTGTCTTTAAGACTTTCCGCGACCGTTTCCGCACGGTATCTTTCAACCGCCTTGCGGTACGCCTCCGACAATTCCAGAACGTATTTTTGTTTCTCGTCGTAACAGAGCGTTTCGTAATACTCCTTGTCCGTGAGATAACCTATCGCGTTACCCGCCTCTCCGTACGTTTGCAGATATTTTTTAACCCTTCGATAAAACTCGTCGTCGATATTCGACTTGAACACGTCGTCTTTCGCGTTGGAATAATAATACTTCACGATTTTTGAAGTATTCGTTTCACCGCTGTCTTTAACTGCGCGTACGCTGTCGAAATATCTGTTCCAGTACCCTTTCGTAAGCCTCGATTTCGCCTCCGAAGCAACCCTTTTTAACTCGTCTTTCTCCTTTCTTTGCATAATTTTCCCCCGATTGCGCCAAGCAAAAATAATACGAAACGCGGTTTTACGTCGCGTCTGCACTCGGCATACAATAAAAAAAATCACACGAACAATTTTCTTTCGTGTGATTTTCTTTTTTAGTTTTATTAACCTTTAATGCTTCTCTTTCTTGCCGCTTCCGATTTCTTTTTCTTCTTAACGGAAGGCTTTTCATAGAACTCTTTGCGACGAAGATCGCCTATAATGCCGTCTCTCGAACACTTTCTCTTGAAACGACGAAGCGCGCTGTCGATATTCTCGTTTTCTCCGACTCTGACCGTACTCATTCACACTCACCTTCCTTTGCCCGTAGCATTTTTTACAGCCTATTAAGTATACCAAACCCCGACGGTTATGTCAATACTTTTCAGGCGATAATTTAATTTTTTTAATCCGCCGTCGCCTTTAATACCGCTTTTTTCCACCCGTCTAATTTGTTTTTCATCTCTTCTTCGTCCGTTTCGGGTAAAAAAGTTACGTCCGTTTTGCCGTTTTCCGCTATCTCTTCTTCGCTTTTATAAAATTCTCCGCAAAGTCCCGCAAGATAAGACGCGCCGAGAGCGGTCGTTTCGGCAATCTTCGGTTTTATAACGGGAACGCCCAGCAAATCCGCCTGAAACGCCGTTAAAAAGCCGTTCGCGCTCGCTCCGCCGTCCACGCGCAAGCCTTCGATCTTCGTGCCTAAATCGCTTTCCATAGCCTTTACGACGTCGTAAACGCGATAAGCGATTCCTTCGAGCGTAGCCCTTACGATATGCGCCGACGTAGTCGACGCGGTAATGCCCGTGATAACTCCGCGCGCTTCGCTGTTCCAATACGGCGCGCCCAGTCCGACGAACGCCGGCACGACGTATACCCCGTCCGTGTCGGGTACGCTTTTCGCCAAATCTTCCGATTCTTTTACGTCGTTTATTATATGTAAGCCGTCTTTAAGCCACTTGACCGCCGCCCCGCCGACAAACACGCTACCCTCCGAAACGAATGGCGGTTTGCCCGTAGACGCGCCGAGCGTAGTCAATAATCCGTATTTGCTTTTAATTCGCTTGTCGCCCGTGTTCATCAAAAGAAAACAGCCCGTGCCGTACGTATTTTTGCACGTACCCGCCGTAAAACAGCGTTGACCGAACAACGCCCCTTGCTGATCTCCCACGAGCGAACGGACGGGAATACTCACGCCGAAATAACTTTCGTCTATATTTCCGAATTCGTAACCGGACGGTTTTACTTCGGGAAGCATAACTTTCGGCACGCCGAATATTTCAAGCAACTCGTCGTCCCATTCGAGTTTGTTTATATCGAACAACATTGTTCTCGAAGCGTTTGTATAATCCGTGTAAAAAGACTTGCCTTTCGTCAGATTCCACAGCAAAAACGTGTCTACCGTGCCGAACAGAAGTTCGCCCTTTTCGGCACGTTCTCTCGCGCCGTCTACGTGGTTTAATATCCAGTTGATTTTGCTTGCCGAAAAATAAGCGTCGACTTTAAGTCCCGTTTTCTCGCAAATCTTTTCGCCGTACTTCTCGTTAATCTTCTCGCAATATTCCGCCGTTCTTCTGCACTGCCACACTATCGCGTTGTATATCGGTTTACCCGTCGTCTTTTCCCATACAACCGTCGTTTCGCGCTGATTCGCTATTCCTATGCAGTCAACGTCTTTTACGTTTATTTTCGCGTTTAAAACGGCTTGTTTCATAACTTCCGTCTGCGACGACAAAATATCGTACGGGTTATGTTCAACCCACCCGTTGCCCGTGTAAATCTGTTTAAACTCTTTCTGCGCCATACCGACGATATCGCCCGCTTTGTCGAAAACTATCGCCCGCGAACTTGTAGTACCCTGATCCAACGCTAATATATATTTTCCCATATTTTCTCCGTCTTTAATCCGCAAAAGTCCGTGCGTATTTCAGTCCCCCTCTATCGTAAACTTGTACAGACTGTTTTTCGCGACACCGCGTTCTTTCGCCACTTTTTTCAAAGCGTCCATTTTGGACATACCGCCGTTTATATAATAATCGATATGTTCCTTTTCGCTTAAAGCAAGCAAAGGATTTTCTTTTTCACTAGCCCCCTCTACAATCATTACGAATTCCCCTTTTTCTTCTACGTCGGGAAACTCGGAAAGATTGAATCTTATCGCCTTTTCGTGAATTTTGGTAATTTCTTTTACGAGGCACGCTTTTCTTTCTCCGAATACGGAATAAACGTCTTTTATATCCGCTTTTAAGTTATGCGGAGCGACGTAGAAAATAAGCGAACAGGTAACGTCTTTATATTTTTCGAGATTGATTTTTCTGTATTTGTTTTCGTCGAGAAAACCGTAAAAACAAAACTTATCGGCGTCCATTCCCGAAAGAATAAGCGCGGAAAGCCCCGCGTTCGCACCGGGAACGACGGTAAAATCAACGCCGTTGTCGGCAAGAAGTTTCGTAAGTTTGTTTCCGGGATCGCTTATAACCGGCATACCCGCGTCGCTTACCACCGCAACGTTTTTGCCCGAATTAAGCATTTCCATTATCTTCGGCGCTTCCGTATTCTCGTTGAACTTATGGTAGGCTATAAGCGGTTTTTTTATATCGTAAAAATTGAGAAGTTTAAGCGTATGCCTCGTGTCTTCGCAAGCGATTACGTCTACCGCTTTAAGCGTTTCGAGAGCGCGAAGAGTTATGTCTTTAAGATTGCCGATAGGCGTAGCCACAAAATAAAGCATTTCAGTTTATCACGGTTTTTTCTATCTTTAAACCGCTTTTACCTCCTTTTACTCCTTCCACGAGGACGAGATATAATTTTTCTCCGCCGTAGACGAGAGAAAGTCTTTTGGGTTCTATATTCGCTTTACGCATTTCGCACAGCACGTCCGTAAGCCGTTCCGCCTTGTGGCACAAAGCAAACCTACCGCCGTATTTAAGACATTTGCTCGCCGTGGCGGTTATCTCTTTAAGCGTAAGCGTGATTTCTTTTTTACAAACGGCAATCTCCCGCCGTTCTATATCTATACCGCCCTTTTCTTTCTCGTAAGGCGGATTGCACAAAATCAAAGAAAACTTTTCGTTGTATTTTTTGGGAATATCCTGCAACCTTACGTTTTCGCCGGAAAACTTTTCCGTAAGAGCGTTAAGTTCAACGCTTTGCATACTCATATCGAAAAGAAGTTTCTGCATTTCAAACAAAGTTACGCTTTCTATTTTTTCTTTATTGAGAGCGTATGTATGAATACCGACTATACCGCTTCCCGAGCAAAAATCGGCAACCTTGTCCTTCGGCTTTACGGTTGCGAATCTGGAAAGAAGCACGCTGTCCGAAGTGAATCTGTAAAGCGTGTCGTCCTGAATTATTTTAAGGTTGTCTATACCCAAATCTTCTATAACTTTCATAATCCTTAACGTCTTACCGTACGCACCCTGTTACGTAGCGCGTATACACGGCGTTATAAAAATGAAAAAAGGCACGGCAAAAAATACCGCGCCTTAATTTCCGCCTTTTTACTCTTCGCTGATCGCGCTTACGGGGCAACCTGCCGCGCAAGAGCCACAGGAAATGCACGTATCGGCGTCGATTTCGTAATGTTCGTCGCCCATAGCGATAGCGCTTACGGGGCAATTTGCCGCGCATGCTCCGCAGGATACGCAATCGTCACTTATCTTGTATGCCATAACACTTTTACCTCCGTGAGTTATTACTCTGTATATAATATCACAATCGGAACTATTTTTCAAGTCCTAATCCAATATTTCCTTAATTTCTTTTGAAACGTCGTCGTTAGACGGCAATTCCTGTCTGTTTTTGAACTTTACGTCTTTAAGGGCGTAATTTTTATACGCCATAGAACCGTCGGGATTTTCAAGCCGTACGCTTACCTCGAATTTAAGCATATTGTTTGAAACGACTATTCCCTTGCCGTCCGGCGTTTCCACCGTACCGCCGAGTTTAGGCATTTTTTTATACGCTTCGCTGTAATAATCGTCCTCGTAACTCAAACAGCACATAAGCCTACCGCAAAGTCCGCTTATCTTGCCGGGGTTAAGGGACAACCCTTGCGTTTTTGCCATTTTTATGCTGACCTTTCTGAAATCCGGCATACACGACGAACAACAACATTCCCTTCCGCACGGGGCGATTCCTCCGAGCAGTTTCGTTTCGTCCCTTATGCCTATCTGACGAAGTTCTATTCTCGTGTGGAACACGGAAGCGAGTTCTTTTACCAAATCTCTGAAATCCACTCTTCCTTCCGCGGTGAAATAGAATACTACTTTTTTGCCGTCGAACGCGAATTCGCACCCGACGAGTTTCATTTTAAGACCGAGTTTGGCAACCTTTTCTTCCGCGAGTTTCATCGCTTCGGGAACGCGTGCTTTGTTCTTTTCCGCATTCTCGCAATCTTTTTTAGTCGCTTTTCGTAAAATCGGTTTTAAAGGCCGAACCACGTCCTTGTCGTCGACTTCCTTTATGCCGAAACCGACGGTGGCAAACTCCGTACCGCGCGCCGTTTCGACGATAACCCCGTCGCCTGCGTCGTATTTTTCGTTGTCTTTGGGCGCGAAATAATATATTTTGGAAGAATTGTCAAACTTTATTCCTACGACTTTTGTCATTTTTATCTCCTGTCGGGGCGTTATCCGTTAAACCCCGTTGCTTGTTTCCATTTAAACTTGTTTTCGAGTATTTTAAGAAACAACGCGTCCGCGACCATCTGCACGTTTGCGTTGTAATACGTTTTCTTTTCCGCTTTGGTTATTTCGTCTATCGCCGAGATGACCGCCCCCTCCGTATAGCCGAGTTTAGTACGCCGTTCCCCGTCCTTTAAAAGGTAATAATACTCTTGCTTTAAAACGGACAGGAACTCTTTAAAATCGTTTTTAAACGCAACCGCCCTGTCCGAAAAACGCATTACGTCCGTGCTTTTAACCATTCCCGAAACGAGTTCGCCCGCAAACGCCGTCAATTCGTTAAGCCGTTCGTCGCCGTAAAGCATTTCCGTTTTACCCGCCGTGCCGTCCGAGTTCTCTATTGCGAGATTAAGCCTTTTTTCGTCCGGACAATCTTCTTTCAACGCAAAAACAAGTTCTTCT
>CAKQSC010000051.1 GCA_934271725.1 uncultured Clostridia bacterium | reverse complement strand
TCTATCACGGCATCTACGAATACAAGGGCGAGTACGGCAGCGATTATTTCATATTCGGAAACGAAGTAACCGTCGGCGGCGAGACCGTTGTTGCAACCGGCGAATACGATTACAGCAAAGCAAAATACTGGCACTATAACGCAGCGGGCGAAATCGAAATCTGGGAAATCTGAACTTAGATTCGCAACGCAAAAAAGGGCGGCTTTCAGTCGCCCTTTTCTGTTATTTTACTTAAAAAATCGACAAAATCGCAAAAGCAAACAAATATAAGTGTAACTTATGTTATTTATAAATATTTATGATAAAGGAAAAGTCGCGCGCGTGCGCATAAAACTTGACATTTTATAGGGAAAAAGAGTATCATATTGAAATAATAGTCGGGATATATCGAAAATAAACTTTAAATGTTCGGTTAAGACATAAGTTTTTGTTATAATAACACAAGGAGAAGGGTATGAAAACGAAAGATTTCTATAAAAACCATTACAGACAGTACGTGTTCAACGCTATTTTGAAATCTTTGCTGACCGCGTCATTGTTCGGATTTGCGGGGATGTTCGTTACGGCGTTCGTAACGTGGTGTCTCGGTAAAAACGGAATAATATGGTGCGTGATAGTTCCCGTCGGGATAATCGCTGTATTAGCGCCGATTTTCTATTTCGTAAAATATAAACCTACGAACGAAAGCGTCGCGAGAGCGGTCGACGGACTCGGAATGGAAGAACGTTTCATCACGATGGAAGAATATAAAAACGTCGATACGGAAATTGCAAGACTTCAACGTTACGACGCGTGTGAAAAACTCGGTACCGTCAAAAACAAGCGGTTAAAGTTCTATTATCCCAAAAAGGGAATAATCGCATGTTCGGTAACGGCGGGCGTTGCTTTACTTATGACGCTTGCGATGATTTTAGGCTATCTGGGTATAATCTGGAACGGCGGAGTAATCATCGATAACATTACGGGTAAAGACAAAGTAAAGTTCCACGAAGTAATTTACGTCGTAGAAGGCGGCGGGCTTATCGAAGGCAGGGACGAGCAAAACGTTGCGGACGGCGAAGACGCTACCGCGGTTATGGCGGTTGCGGACGAAGACTGGGGCTTTTATTCGTGGTCGGACGGTTTGAGAACGCCTACGAGAACGGACTACAACGTCGTTCAGGATTTAAAAATAACGGCGATATTCAAGGAAGTTCAGGCAACCGGCGGCGGTCAGCCTATGCCGGGCGAAGGCGGTCAGCCGGGGCCCGACGGGGTGCCGGGCGACAACGACGGCGATAATCAGGGAAACAACCCCACCGGTTCGAGAAAGGAATATATCACAAACGACTATATAATCGACGGCGAAACGAATTATCTCGACTGGTACGATTATTACAGGGATCTTGCGCTTACGATGATAGCGAGCGGCGAAGAAATCCCCGACGACTTAAAAGCGATAATAGACACTTATTTCAAATCAATAGAATAAACGACAAACGGAAAAAGGAAGAGAGAAAAATGGTAACGGAAAAAGACATAGAACAATTCAGCAAACAATGCGATAACATATTCGCGCAGATATCAAGGGACGTCATCGGACAAAAAGACGTCGTAGAAGGCACCATAATAGCGATGATTGCGGGCGGTAACGTACTTCTCGAAGGCGTTCCGGGCGTAGGTAAAACAAGACTCGTAAGAACGCTGGGAAGAGTATTCGACTTACCCTTTTCACGTATACAGTTCACGCCCGACCTTATGCCGGCGGACGTTACGGGTACCAACATAATCGTTAAGGACGAAAAAGGCAATTCGTCGTTTCAGTTCCAACCGGGCCCCATATTCAGCAACATTATACTTGCGGACGAAATCAACCGCGCTACGCCGAAAACTCAATCCGCGCTTCTCGAAGCGATGCAGGAGCATACGGTAACGGTAATGGGTGTAAGCAGAAAACTCCACGAACCGTTCTTCGTACTCGCGACTCAAAACCCCGTCGAGCAAGACGGTACTTATCCGTTGCCCGAAGCGCAAATGGACAGATTTATGTTCAAACTCGTAGTACCCAACCCGAGCCTTGACGAACTTATGGCGATAGTCGATATGACGCAAAAGACGATGGAAGAAACGGCGGACGCGGCGTGCAACGGCGAACAACTCCTTAAAATGAGAGAGGCGGCGAACAGTATTCCCGTAGCGAAAGAAGTTATGAGATACGCGATGACGCTTACTTCGGCTACTCACCCGAACAGCGAATGCGCGACCGAAGCGGCTAAAAAGTACGTAAGATTAGGCGCGTCTCCCCGTGCGGGACAGGCGCTTATTTCGGCGGCGAAAGTAAAAGCGCTTATGAAAGGAAGATTCAACGTGGCGTACAGCGATATCAACGAACTCGCTTATCCCGTTTTAAGACATAGAATGAAACTCAACTTCGAAGCGATTGCGGAAAGAATAAGCGCGGATCGGATTGTAACGATGGTTATCGACGAAGTAAGCAAGAAATACAAAAAATAATCAGGAAGTAGAAGATAATGAAAAACCCGTATTTAAACGACGCGTTTTTCGGTAGGTTAGAAACGCTTTCGACGGAACTCAGAAAAGATCTCAACGGTTATTTCGGCGGAAAACACTTGGTCAGCACCTACGGACAAACGGTAGAGTTCGCGGATTATCGCGAATATCAGTTAGGGGACGACATAAGGCGCGTAGACTGGAACTTATACAGTCGTTTTGAAAAATACTTTTTAAAACTGTTTACCGACGAAAGACAAATGCAGGCGCAAATCTTTATAGATTGTTCCGCGTCGATGGGTAAAGACAACAACAAAAAAGGTTTTTACGTCATCGCGGCGGCTGCCGCTTTGGGATATTTGTCCGTGCATAATATGGACAAGGTGTCGTTCAACTTGATGAAAGGCGAAAAATGCGAAAACCCGTTCGGCACGATTGTAGGGAAAAACTCTTTCTTTAAAGCGATAAGCGTGCTTGACGAGTTGAAGTTCGACGGCGAAACGGATATAGAAGCGTGCGTAAAAAATTGTCCCGATACGGAAAACGGCAACGGATTTACGGTAATCATATCCGATTTCTTTACCGATTCGGACTGGAAGAAAGCGGTAGACTATCTCGTATACAAAAAAAGACAGGTTTTGTTGTTGCAGATACTTACGCCCGACGAAATCGATCCGACTTACGACGGAAGAATAAACCTTCTCGACTCGGAAGCGGTCGACGTCGCCGATACGAAAAATATGAAGATAAAAATTACGCGCGGTATGCAAAGAGCGTATGAAGAAGCGCTTAAAGATTTCAGAGCGGACATAAAGAGTTTTTGCGCGAAAAGGGAAGCGAATTACGTTTCCGTATGCACCGACGTGGCGATAGAAAAAATAATGTTACTTGAATTGATGAAAGCAGGGTTGATTAAATGAGTTTATTAGTACCTTTGGGGTTACTCGGATTGATAAGTATAGGAGTTTTGATATTCATATACATAATCCGCCCCAACTTCCAAAAAAAATCCGTTTCCAGCACGTATATATGGAAACTGAGTTTAAAATATAAAAAGAAAAATATACCGATAAGCAAGGTAAGGAATATTTTGATTTTTTTATGTCAGGTCGTCATTTTGACTTCTTTGGCATTTTTGATTTCTCAACCCGTAATTCTCAACAAGGTTGAAAAGATTTACGACGAAAAAATCATTATTCTCGACGCTTCCGCAAGCATGCTTACCAACGCTTCCGAAGACGTCAACGCGACTCGGTTCGACAGAGCGGTGGACAAAATAAAAACGGAAGTCGCAAACCTTACGAAAGACGGATATATAACGATTATTTACGCGGGAACGACCGCCGGCGCGGTGTGCGACAGAGCGACGAAAGACGCCGAAACGGAGATAAACGCGTCGCTGTCCGCGCTCGAATGTACTTACGGCTCGGCGGATATAGAAGGGGCGATAAAACTCGCCGAAAACGTTTTAAGAATAAACAACGACGCGAAAGTTTACTTGTACACCGACACGACGTACGCCGAAACGGGCGTCGTGGAAGTGGTAGACGTTACTAACGAAGACGAATGGAACGTAGGCATACTCAACGCTTCGTCCAAACTCGAAAGCGGGTTTTATACGTTTACCGTAGACGTAGGTTGCTACGGAATCGGTCAGAACGTTACTCTTGCCGTCAACGTAACGGGCGCGAATTACAGAAACGAAGAAACGATTCTTATCAAGGAATCGAGATTTATCGATAAAGGCGAAGAATACTCGTTCGTAATCGCTACAAAAGATTTGGACGACGAGCAGGTATATAAATACGACACCGTGCATTTCAGCGTTTCGGTAGACGATTCTTATCCGTACGACAACGACTTTTATTTATACGGCGGAACGGTTCCCACGCTTAACGTGTTGTATTACAGCCCCGCGCCGACGAGTTTCGTAACGGGCGTGTTGAGCAGTTTAAGGTCGGTTTACGCGGACAGATGGAATCTTAACATTCGCAGACAATCGTCCAAACTTAAACCGGAAGAATACAGAACGGGCATAGACGCGGGCGAAGTAATAGACTTGTATGTTTTTGAACACAGCATGCCGCCCGTACTTCCGGACGACGGCGTCAGCATACTTATAAACCCCGATTACGCTCCCAACGGACTCGATATGACGTTCGGCAACTATATGACGGGACAGTTCGGCGCGATTATACCCGACTCGAACGTAGTAACGGGCAACCTTTCTTTGACGGACTTTTTCGTTACGATGTACAGAGAAGTCAACTCGTTCAACGGGTTTGACGTAGTTCTCCGCACGGACGTAGGCAACTCTACGGGCGGAGATCCGTTGTTGCTCGTAAAAAATGCGGCGGACTCTAAAATCGCGGTATTCCCGTTCAATTTCAGCATGTCGACTTTTCCGCTGAACTTCGACTTCCCCGTAATAATGAAAAACTTGTTTGAAATGTATTTTCCCGTAACCTTTAAGCAAGGCGTTTATCGCGTTTACGATACGGTAGAGTTAAGGGCAAGGGGGCAAGCGTTAAGCGTTTCGGGGCCCGATATCCCCGTGGGAATGAAATACGACGAATTCCCCGCGGAAATGCAACTTCAAAAACCGGGAACGTATACCTTTAAGCAATCGCTTATGGCGGGCAAGTCCACGGACAACCTTTTCGCGAGAATAGACGAATACGAAAGCAACGTGTTCAGACAAGAAATCAGTTTACCCGAACTGCACGTAGACAAAATCGACAACTCGATAGACTTAGATCTTGCGCTGTACGTAATGATAATTCTCGTAGCGGTATTGTTCATAGAATGGCTGCTGTATATGCTTGCTAACGCGTAAGGAGTAATGATATGACCAACTTTAAAATTATATTTTCAAATCCTTGGTTTCTTTTATTGTTATTACCTGCGATAGCGGTTACGGTTATACCCTATTTAAGACTTAACAAAAGATACAGAAGAAACAGAAACAGAATAATATCGATGACTCTCCATTCGCTCGTATTCCTTTTTGCGATTTCGATTTTCGCGGGCATAAGTTTTTCGTACAGAGTTCCCAACGACCTTAACGAAATTATACTCGTCGTAGACGTATCGGACACGGAAAAGGAAGTCGCGAGCGTAAGAGATGAATACGTAGCGAATATTTTAAACGAAAACTACTCGGACTTTAAAGTAGGCGTCGTAACGTTCGGTTACGATCAGGTGCTTGCCGTACCGCTCGGAACGGACGCAAGCGCGTATATGAAATATATCGACGCCGAAAAACCCGACACGAGCGCAACGGACGTATCCGCCGCGCTGACGTACGCCAAAAGTTTGTTGAAAAAACCCGAAACGGGCAAAATCGTCCTTATATCGGACGGCTTGGAAACGGACGAAAACGCTATGACCGTCATTAAAAGTTTAACCGCGACGGGACTGA
The DNA here is from genome assembly GCA_934271725.1 of uncultured Clostridia bacterium. GTDB lineage: Bacteria > Bacillota > Clostridia > Christensenellales > Borkfalkiaceae > CAKQSC01. Next base: position 1,171 of record CAKQSC010000051.1, on the reverse strand, counting down.
AAGTAGACACTTTGTGCGTACAGGACGTCAACGAAAAACCCGAAGTGCAGATCGTCGACGTAAAGACGTACGATTCGAGATACGACGCTTCGAAAGTGTACTCGATAGACATAACGCTGCAAAGCAACTTTGCGGGATACGCGGCTGTTTTGTTGGTGGATAACGACAACCTCGAAAAAGCGGAAATGTCGTACAACATACCCGTTATCAACGGAAAGCAAACGTTCACGCTTGCTCATACGTTCGATTCTGCGGCGTTCCATAAACTCTCGTTTCAGGTTATTGCGACGGAAGATACGCTTAACGAAAACAACGTGTACTGCTCGTATATATATCTCGAAGAGTTCAGCAAGATTTTGATTTTGGAACGAACGAACGGCGAATCGGAAAACTATAAAAACATTTTGGCGAACGACGCTTCTTTCAGCATAGCGACCAAGAATATAGAAAACGCTCCCGCAACGCTCGAAGAACTCCGCAACTACGACGAAGTTATATTGTTCAACATAGCGAACGCGGACATGCCGAAAGGTTTTTCGCAGATATTGCAAAGATACGTAAAAGAAATAGGCGGCGGATTGCTGACGGTCGGCGGTAACAAAGACGAAGGCGGCTACAAGGTAGCAAACGCTTACGACAGGTCGGACATGCTTAAAACCACGTATCAGGACATGTTGCCCGTAAAAGCGGTAGATTTCACCCCGCCGATAGGCGTAGTGTTGCTGATAGACAGTTCGGGTTCTATGTCGGGCAGCGTCGACTATACAACCAACAAAAATTATCTCGAACTTGCTCAGGACGGCGCGGTTGCGTGTTTAAGCGCGCTTAACAAACAAGACTGGGTAGGAATAATGACGTTCAAGGACGAAGCGTTCGAGCAGTCGAGCATGATACCGCTAACGCACGTCAAAGAATTGCAAAACGCAATCGCTTCGATAGGGTCGGACGGTGGCGCGACGTTGTTTGAACCCGCTTTCAAGGCGGCGGCTCAGACTTTGCAGGCTTTGACCGTAGTCGAGAAAAAACATATTATTCTCGTTACGGACGGCGAACCCAACGACGGCTTTGAAAGATACAGCGACGAAGTAAAACATCTTAAAGAACTCGGAATAACTCTTTCTATAATAACGGTCAACGCGACGGCGGATGCGAAAGCGTTGATGGATCAAAC
>CAKQSC010000050.1 GCA_934271725.1 uncultured Clostridia bacterium | reverse complement strand
ATGGAAGAGTTACGCAAAGCGGAAAAGGAAGCGGTAAAAGAACTCGCTCTTAAACGGGGCGCTTTCATAGCCCTCGGCGGAGGCACCGTGCTTGACGGCGAAAACGTAGATTTGCTTAAAGGCGCGGGCAAGTTTTATTTCATCGACAGGAGCGCGAACAAATTATCGAGAAAAGACAGACCGCTGTATAAAGGGCTGTCATCTATTCTTAAAATAGAAGCGGTAAGAAAACCGCTGTACTTATCTATAAGCGACAAGGTAATCGTAAACGAAAAAACAATCGACGACGTTGCCGACGAAATTATAAAGGATTATTATGAAGATATTACTTATTAACGGCGTTAACCTCAATATGCTGGGCGTACGTCAGCCCGACCTTTACGGCAAAACAACCCTTAAAGAGTTGGTGAAAAAAGTTAAAATCTACGCAAAAACGAAAGGCGTGAAAATAACCCCCTTTCAGTCTAACGACGAGGGAAAAATCGTAACGAGAATACAAAAAGCGTTGAACCGCTACGACGGCATTATAATAAACGCCGGGGCGTATTCCCACACGAGCATAGCCATTCTCGACGCCCTTAAAAGCGTAAACATAAAAACGGCGGAAGTGCATCTGACGGACGTATATAAACGGGAAGAATACCGCAGACGTTCCTATATAAGCGAATACGCGGAAAAAGTCATCGCGGGGAAAGGAACGGACGGATACCTCGAAGCGGTCGATTTTTTCGTAAAATAAACGGAATATAAAAGCGCAATACAAACAGCCCCCGAAAGCGTTCTGCTTTCGGGGGCTGTGGTTTAAAAATCTTCTTTCGTTATTTAATCTTGTTACCGCAGTATTTACAAAACTCCGCGTCGGACTCGTTGTTTTTACCGCAAACGGAACACGTCTTTTTTAAAGGAGCGCCACACTTGTCGCAAAACGTCGCGTCTTTGTCGTTTTCCGCGCCACATCGACCGCATACCGCGATTTCGTCGAACGCTTGTTTTTTCGCGCTCGCTATCGTTTGTATCTGGTAATTACGGAGTTTCGTCGCGTTGCTTAAAAAAATCCAGAACATAAGGCAAATCGTTCCGAGCCCCATAAACAAAGCGCCGGGTAACATTAACATCGAAAGTTTGCTGTTTTTCCCGAAGTTGACCGCCGCGACGGTGATGCACGCTATTGCCCCCGCGAAAAACACGCCGGACAATATCCCTAAAAGTAATTTCTTTTTCATATATTTTTCTCCCTTTATTTCTCGTACACTTCGCGTTTTAAAATCGCAACGTACGGAAGATTTCTGTAACGTTGCGCATAGTCGAGCCCGTAACCTATAACGAATTCGTTACCTATATCGAACGCTTTATAATCCGTCTGAATGTCGACTTCTCTTCTTTCAAACTTATCGAGGAAAGTGCAAATCTTTATGGACGCGGGGTGGCGCGAAGCGAGCATTCTTTTAAGATAACTTAAAGTGTACCCGCTGTCCACTATGTCTTCGACAAGAACCACATCTTTGCCCTCTATACTCTTATCGAGGTCTTTGATGAGTTTGACTTCTCCGCTACTTCTCGTGGACAAACCGTAACTTGCAACGGACATAAAGTCTACTTCCATATCTATATTGAGTTTCTTTACCAAATCGCTGAAAAACATAAAACTGCCTTTCAGAATACAAACGAACAAGGGTTCCTTGTCCGCATAGTCGCGGTCGAGCGTTTTTGCGAGTTCGGTAACTTTTTGTTCTATTTCTTCCTGCGAAATGAGAATCTTTTCGCAATCGGGGTGCATATTCATAACTGTTTTCTCCTTACGGTTTTTCGTAATTCAATTTTACCACAATTTCGGTGGTTTTGTCTACTTTTATATCGTCGCTTATTTCAATTTGTCCTAAAATAAGCACCTCGTTTCCGCTTGCTATTACGGGGAGAGCGTCGCGTAGCCTCAACGGCACTTTTTTGTCCGTAAGATAATCGCCGAGTTTTTTCTTTTTACCGCCGAATCGGTTGAACGTATCTCCCTCTCTGCGGAAACGTATCACGGCGTTTTCGGGAATCTTTTCCAAATCGAAATACAGCCCCGACTGATAATCGGGTTTTCTTTCGTAGGAACGGCTTATTTTCAAAACTCCTCCGCCCACTTTAAACTCGCCGAGCGCGAAAGGTATTTCCTTTTGCTCGGGTTTTTCTTCTTTGTATATTATGATTTTATCGTACTCTTTAACCGCTTTAAGGTTTTTGGGAAGTTCCGCCCCCTTGCCGTTTTCCGCGTCCGTCAAAGCGTAAACGGCGTCTACGTTCTTTTTCGTGTAGTCCTTTTTCAGCCCGAGCGTTACGAACGCTTTCACGACCGCCCGGTTGAAAATCGCTTTCGTTTTTTCGATGCGTATACCTACCCCGTCATTTTCTTCCGTTATCAGATCCTGCGCAAGTTTCTGCAAACACTCTTCGTCCTCTCTGCATAAGTCCGCAAAGCGTTGCAAACCCGACTCGAACGCGGGGAAAATCTTTTTGATTTCAGGAATTACGTTAAGCCTTAAAAAGTTTCTTTTATTGTCCGCTATAAGGTTTGTTTCGTCCGTTACGAAAGGTATCTTGTTCGCCTTTACGTAAGAAAGTATTTCTTCCTTTTTAACCGAAAGCATAGGGCGGACGATATAATCGCCGGAGTTTTTCATACCCGCCGTTCCCGACGGCGAAGAACCCCTTAAAAGGTTTAAAAGTATCGTTTCCGCATTGTCGGACAAGTGATGAGCGACGGCTATTTTATCTACCTTTCCGCTTTCTATAAGTTTTACGAAACACTCGTAACGAAGTATTCTTGCCGACTCTTCCGTGCCGATACCGTATTCTTTGGAATATTCCAACGCGTTTACGGCAAAGAACTCGCAGGGAATCTTTTCTTTTTCGCAATAATCTTTGACGAAAGCGGTATCTATTAAAGACGGAATACCCCTTATGCCGTGTTCCACGTTTACGGCGGAAAGGGTTATGCCCAGCCTTTCGGCGTTGGCTTTAAGATAATGAAGAAGAGCCATACTGTCCTCTCCGCCCGAAAGTGCAACGGCGACTCTGTCCCCTCTTTTTAAAGTTTCTTCGTTAATTTTCATAAGACCGTCCTTATATTTTACACGGCGCGATTTTTCGTCGCAACGGTTTTTCGTTCTTAATATATTGTAACATAAATCTATTACAATTACAAGGAAGATATAAAGAAATTATTTTTTATTATTTATAGGTATAATTCGGTTGACAATTACATAATAATTATATATAATAAGTAGGCTATCGAAAGATAGTGGCACATCGCGGGGTGGAGCAGCTTGGTAGCTCGTCGGGCTCATAACCCGAAGGTCAGGAGGTTCAAATCCCCTCCCCGCAACCATTAAAAAGCAAACAGTACGCTACGTACTGTTTGTTTTTTTACGTTATGGGGGATTTAAGCTCCCGACTTACGCTCTACGAGTCGATTTTTCGTCATAGTTATTCGTTTTTTCGTATTACTCGTCGGCGAAAGGGGATCGCGGTCGCCTGCGACGCCTTGTTCCAAATGAACAAATAACCCGAAGGTATTAAGATTTAATCGTCTATATAAAACATACTACGCCAAAATCAAACGCACGGCGTAACGCTTTTCGTTCCGCCGTGCGTTTTTTACATTTATAAATTGTCGAAACCGGTAACTACGTTAAAACCGTTTACGTCAAGCCACTCTTTCATATCGGCGACTCTGTCCACGCGGTATTCGTTAAGTCTGTGTCCGTCAAACCCGACGGAAATCTTTAAACCCGCCTCTTTTGCGATGCGTTGCTCACGTTCGTCTTTCATAAACGTTTTTACGTATTCGTGTTCTCTGTAACCGTGAATACCGTCGTAATTGACGTTCATTTCCCAAAACAGCCCCGCGTTTGCAACCCTTTCTATAAACTCTTTTTCGTTTAAACCGTTGTTTCTCGCAAAGCCGAACAAATCCGTATGAGCGATTCCCTTGTTTTTTATTTTAAGCGTTTCGGCGTAACCGACTATATCGCCTTTCATAATGCTGTCGGGATCGCCGAGATGTTCTATAAGACAGTAATCGAACGAAGGCAATTCTTCCGCTTTTTGAAGTTCGTAACCCTTTACGGTAGCGATTTCTATACCGCGATAAATCTTTATTTTATCTTTATATTTATCTTTCAGCGCGGTGTAAACGTCGAATACCTTTTTATAGCCTACGTCCGTCATTCCGTAATTGTGGTCGCTTATACCGAGAACGTCTACGCCCTGTTTTATCATTTCGAGAACCAAAGCCTCGGGTTCGTCCGCTCCGCAACGCGAAAACCCGGTATGCGAATGTAAGTCGACTATCATTTGTTTTTACCGAACAGTTTCGCGAAAAATCCTTTTTCTTCGCACGGCTCGGAAGCAAACGACAAAACGGTATACCCCGCGTTTTCTATGCTCGCTTTAACCGCTTGCGTGTCGAGTTCGCCTTTGCTTATAACGACGACTTCCTTCTCCGTGTGACTTGCCGTAACTTTGGATACGCTTACCGCGGACTTAACCGCTTCCGTAACCCTCTTTTCGCAATGGGCGCACATAAGCCCTTCTACCTTAAATACAGTTTTAACCATTTTTTCTCTCCTTTCAGATTTAAAAAAGTTTATACTCAAAGCGTTAAGAACGACCGAAACGCTTGATAAACTCATAGCGATGCTCGAAATCATAGGACTGATTTTCCAGCCGAGCGGATAATACAACGCTCCGCACGCAACAAAAATACACAACGTGTTGTAAATCATTGCCCAGAACATTCCGAGTTTTATGGTAAATATAACCCGTTTACTTAACTTTACGGCGTCATACACGCCGACGAGTTCTTTGCCCACCAGATTTATGTCGCTGAACTCCTTGCTCTCGCCCGAAGCGGAAGAAACCGCAACGCTGAGATCCGCTACGGTTAGCGACGGAGCGTCGTTCACGCCGTCCCCGACCATAGTAACGAAATGCCCGTATTTTTCTTGAAGTTCTTTTATTTTCTCGACCTTGTCCTCGGGATACAGATCGGCATAGTAAAAATCAAGCCCCAAATCGGTAGCGACTTTTTTTGCCGTAAGTTCGTTGTCGCCCGTCAACATTCCGACAACGATACCGTCTTTTTGAAGAAGACTTACCGCCCGTTTCGCGTCTTTTTTTACCTCGTCGAACAACGCGAAAGCGCATACGTATTTGCCGTTTTCAAGTAAAAGTATAGGCGTTTTGCCCGCCGTGGCGTAACTGCCGAACGTCTTTGAAGCGGTTTCGCTTTCCGCGCGTTTAAGAAGTTTATACCCGCCTATAAGATACTCTTTTCCGCCGACCTTTCCGTAAAGCCCCACGCCGTCTATGCTTTTGAAATCTTCTACCTCGACGAGTTTCGCCCCCTGCTCTTTCGCATACACTTTAAGCGCGAGCGACAAAGGGTGTTCGCTCATATTCTCAATGGAATACACGGCGTCAAGAAGCCTCGGATCGACTTTTTCCGAAACGTCCGTAACGACGGGCGTTCCGTTGGTAAGCGTTCCCGTTTTATCGAATACAACGACTTTGACTTTTCTTGCGCGCTCTAATTTTTCGGCGTCTTTAATGAGTATTCCCATACTCGCGCCCTTGCCCGTACCGACCATAACGGCGACGGGAGTGGCAAGCCCCAACGCGCACGGACAGGCTATGACAAGCGTTGAAATCATAAAATTAAGCGACAGTTCGACGTCCTTGCTTACTATCATATTTATCACGAAAGAAAGCAAGGCTATTCCTATTACTATCGGAACGAACACTAGCGAAACCTTGTCCGCAAACTTTTCTATCGGCGGTTTGGACGCGCTTGCGTCCCTTACCATTTTAAGAATGGAAGAAAACATAGTGTCTTCGCCGACCTTGTTCGCTTTGACTTTTATATACCCCGTGCTTACCGTGGTAGAGGAAAACACGTCGTCGCCGACGGTAAATTCTTTGGGCATGCTTTCGCCCGTTATGTTTGCCTGATTTACAAAAGCCCGTCCTTCCGTTATCTTACCGTCGACGGCTATTTTTTCGCCCTTTTTAACTACTATAATATCCCCTGCTTTAAGTTCGGATATGCTTACTTCCTTTTCAACCCCGTCTTTAAGGACTCTTGCTGTCGTCGGGGCGAGTTCCATAAGCCTTGAAATCTCTCTTCTCGTTTTCTTTTTGCTTACGTTTTCAAGATATTTGCCTAAACTTACCAAAGTAAGAATCATTCCCGCCGACTCGAAACACAACGCGTGAGTATATTGCATAACCACGTCGTGCTTGCCGGACGTTTCGCCGTAAATTATCATTCCGAGCGACACGAACCCGTATATAAGAGAAGCCGTGCTACCCAGACTTATAAGGCTGTCCATATTCGGCTTGCCTTTAAACAGTTTTTTATACCCCGAAACGAAATAGTTGAAGTATATAACCACGATAGGCATAACGAGAACCGCTTGCAGAACGGCAAACCCTATCGGGCCCTTGTGATGGTCGACAAACCACGGCGCGGGGAAACCCCACATCATGTTGCCCATAGAAAAATACATTATTACTATAAGGTCGACTATCGCGAATATCAGTTTATATAACGAATAATCTTTCTTTTCTTCGTCGCCCTCTTTTTTTATTCCGTAACCCGCTTTCTTTACCGCGCTTTCTATGTCTTTTACGGTAACGGCGTTTTCGTCGTAGTCGACAACCATAGAATTGTCAAGCAAATTGACGTCCGCATTCGCTACGCCCTTAACGCTCTCCACCGCTTTTTTTACGTGACCTGCGCAACTTGCGCAACTCATACCGGTAACGCCGAACTTCTTTTTCATTTTCGTTGCACTCCTTGTTTACAGTCTGTCCGCAAGAACTTTTAATCCCTACTAAATTACTTGCAATTAGATTATACACGTAAAACATACGCTTGTCAAGAAAAAACCCGACGGTTTTTCGCCGTCGGGGTGATTTTGTTATGCTAAATCGGAATATCTGGATTCGTAAATCTTTACCTTATCCGAATCGTCTTTAATCGTTTTGATGAATGCCTTTCTGTCTTCCGACTGTTTTGCGGTTACGTAAGTATCGACGTAAGCGTTAAAGAACTTATAGAGATAAGTTTCTTTGTCTTCGTCCGTCAAATCGTTTGAGTCCGTCGTTTTGAAATAGTCGAGTTTTTCTTTCGCCTGCGCTTCCGTAAGTCCGTCCGCTTTCGTTACGTAAGACCAAAGGGTTTCGTAATTGACGTTAGCGGTAATCTTTTCGGAGCATATCATAATATGCCAACCGTAATCGGTAGCGACTACGATGTACGAACCCGTACCTTTATTTATAATGTATCTCGCGCCGTCCGCAAACTCCTGAGCGTAAGTTTCGGAACCTTCGATACCCGGCTTGGGAGTGATTACGTAGCCCTGATAACTCGAAAGGGAACCGGGG
>CAKQSC010000049.1 GCA_934271725.1 uncultured Clostridia bacterium | reverse complement strand
CCGTTACGACGTGTTGTTTATAGTTTCGGCGGTTATAGCCGTCGTGCCTTTTTTAATTCTGTTTTCTCTCTCTTTTTTTATAGAAGAGTTGAAAAACAAACGCAAGATTTCTTATCTTCTGGGCGAGGGGGCGTATTTGTTTATATTCGCAAGCGTTTCGGTGCTTAAAGCGGATGACAGCCTTACGGCAATGCTGTTTTATCCCTGCTTGTTCGCTTGTCTTTGCATAACGCTTTACGCTATTTTGTTTGCGCAGTCGCTGATACTGAAAAAGAAAGAGGAAGAATATGAAGTAACGGAAACTTTCACGGACGGACGCGCGCCGTGGCTTTGCGACGGGCTTGAATATATTCGCCCGTCTTTGTGCGAAAAAGAGACGAACGAACCCGTTCTCGACGAAACGAAACTCAAAGAGTTGATAGAAAAATGTTATTCTTTGAAATTAAGCGAGGAAGACAGAGAAAAAGTTAAGAAAATCGATTTTTTAAAAGACGCTTGCGCTATGGGCGTAAACGCCAAAGAAAGCAGAGCGAAACTCAACGACGGAATAAGCGAATTGATAAATATAATCTCTAAACAAGGGAATAAATAATTGACAACTATCGGTGGAAGTGAGATAATACCGACGATATGCAATATTTTTCGGTTACTTTGTTTGCCGTACTCATAATGCTTGCCGTCGCGGTAATCGGCTTCGCCTTAAAGAAAACGGGCGCCGTGTCGGAAAGGTTTACGGCAGACCTCTCAAAAGTTTTAATATATATATGTCAGCCCTGTCTGTTGTGGTATTCTTTCAACGCGTGCGAGTGTAACGCGCAAAACCTTAAAAACATAGGCATTTCGCTTGCGGTGATAATACTTTTGCAGTTAGTCGGCATCGGCGTATTTTATCTTGTTTTCAGAAAGAGATTCGACGACGTGAGGTACAGAATAGCGACTATCGCAACCGTTTTCGGCAACTACGCCTTTTTCGGCATACCCGTTCTTAAAGCGATGTTCCCCGAGGAAATAGGCGATTTGATGATAGTTTCGGGCTGTTTCGCGCTCGTTATGAACGTTATAGGGTGGTCGCTCGGCAGTTACGTTATTTCGAGGGATAAAAAATACATAAGCATAAAGAAAATATTTCTTAACCCGGCGGTGCTTATTCTTATAGTCATAATACCCTTGTTTGCGTGCAACGTACATATCGGGGGCGACGGTAACGGGTTTGTGGCGCAACTCGGAGATACGGTTGAAATTATAGGAAAAATGTCTACGCCGTTGTTTATGCTTATACTCGGAATGAGACTCGCAACCGTTGACCTTAAAAAGATATTTACCGATCCGTTGGTATATTTTGCGTGCATAACCAAACAATTTTTAATACCGCTGTTCGTATTTGCGGTAATCTATTTCATACCTATGGATTTAAGGCTGAAACAGACTTTGTTTATTCTGTGTTGTTGCCCCGTCGCAAGCGTCGTGTTAAACTATGCCGAGTTGGTGGGAGAGGGGCAAAAAAGCGCGGCGAACACCGTTTTGTTGTCCACCGTTTCTTCCGTAATAACGATACCTTTGATGACGATGTTTTTACAATTGTTTTAAACGAAAAGCGACAAGCGTTTTGCTTGTCGCCGTATTTTTTTAATTTTTCTGTTTGAATACGAGTATGGGTTTCGCAATGGTAACTTTCGTGTTCGGCGGAATGTTTTCGGACAAGAACACGTTTGAACCTATCGTAACGTTGTTGCCTATTTTAACGTCGCCGAGGACAGACGCCCCCGAATAAATCGTAACGTCGTTTCCTATCGTCGGGTGGCGTTTGACGCCTTTGAGTTTACAGCCTCCGCTTAAAGAAAGCGCGCCGAGAGTTACGCCCTGATACAGTTTAACCCGTTTGCCTATGACCGTCGTTTCGCCTATAACGATTCCCGTGCCGTGGTCGATAAAAAAAGGGGAGTCTATCACTGCGGACGGGTGAATGTCTATGCCCGTTTCGGAATGTGCGATTTCGCTTATGATTCGCGACGGCAAAAGATACCCTAGTTTTCTTATTTCGTGCGCTATTCTGTAATAAGACACGGCAAGAAATCCGGGGTAAGCGATTTTGATTTCCTCTTCGCTGTCCACCGCGGGATCGCTTTCTACGAAGAACGCGATGTCCGATTTAAGGTTTCTTTTAACGCCTTTAAGCGCGAGTTTATATGCGCTTGCGTTATCTTTGTTGTTTTCTATAAACTCGCAAAAAGTTTTTTCTACGTCCGTTTTGCCGTCGTTTACGTATTCGAGCGAAAGTTTTACAAACTCTTCGTAATCTACCATGAATACCTGTCTCCTTTGTCGGGAAATACTACTACGACCTTTTTGTTTTTCGCGTTCGTTCTTTTTAAATAATCGATTGCTCCGGCAAGGCTCGCTCCGGAAGAGTAACCTACGTCGAGGTTTTCTTCTTTACGTATGATTTTGGCGATATTTATAGCGTCTTCTCCTTTAACGTCCGCAACGTAGTCTATAAGAGATGTATCGAGTATTTTCGGAACGAAGTTTGCGCCGATGCCCTGAATGAGGTGCGAAGAAGCGTATCCTTTTGTAAGAAGAGGCGATTCAAACGGCTCTGCCCCGACGATTTTGATTTCGCCGTTTTTTTCTTTAAGATACCTTGCGCAACCCGTAATCGTACCGCCCGTACCTATGCCCGCAATGAAAATATCCGTGTCGGGAGCGGTTTTGTATATCAAGGGAGCCGTTACCGTATAGTGGGCAAGCGGATTGTAAGGACAATCGAATTGAGAGAATACGAAAGAGTTTTCCGTTTTTTCGCATAATTCTTCCGCGGTCTTTTCACATTCCTTCATTCCGCCGTCGACAAGAAAGAGTTCTGCGCCGTATTTCGCTATTTTGTTTCGCCTTTCTACCGACATCGATTTCGGCATAACGATAACCGCTTTATAGCCGAACTCTTTCTGATAGTAAGAAAGGCTTATGCCCGTGTTACCGCTCGTCGCTTCTATAACGGTGGTTCCTTGCGTAAGTCTGCCCGCTTTTTTGTATTCGCAAAGCATTCCGTATACGGTTACGTCTTTAATCGAACCCGTCGGGTTTTCTCCGCCGATAAGGGCGTACAGTTCGTTTTTTACGTTATAAATCTTTTCGATTTTTTCAAGTCTGATAACTTTCATACCCTAATTATATCACAACGAAAAATAAATGCAAATAAAAACGACGGATTATACATTATATTAAAAAGAAGGTATTTTTGACAAAGAAAAAAGGTCCGATAAAAAATCAAACCTTTTTTTGGTCGAGGTGACGAGACTCGAACTCACGACCTCTTGGTCCCGAACCAAGCGCGCTACCAACTGCGCTACACCTCGTAACGGTAATATGTGTGGAGCAGGTGGCGGGAATCGGACCCGTGTCGTCGGCTTGGGAAGCCGAAGTTCTACCATTGAACCACACCTGCAAGGCATTAACCATTTTAACACAAACGAAATAAATTATCAACTGTTTGAAAGGTATTTTATACAAATAGTTTTACAACTTTTAATTGCGTTTTAAGCGGTTGTTGTGGTATAATATATATGATTATGAAAAAATATCCGGTCATTTTGTTCGACCTTGACGGAACGCTTACCGATCCTGCCGAGGGAATTACCAACGCTATACAATACGCCTTGAAAAAGTTCGGCATAGAAGTAACCGACAAAAAGGAACTTTACAAGTTTATCGGTCCGCCTCTTAAAGACGCGTATAGGGAATATTACGGTTTTACACCGCAACAATGTGCCGACGGCATAATCTATTTCAGAGAATATTTTGAAGAAAAGGGTTGGAAAGAAAATAAACCGATAGAAGGCGTATTTGAAATGCTTCAAACGCTTAAAGAGAGGGGCAAACGGCTTATGATAGCCACTTCCAAGCCGGAAAAGTTCGCAAGAAAAATAGCGGAACATTTCGGCATGGCGAAATATTTCGAGTTTATCGGCGGTGCTACGATAGACGAATCGAGAGTCGATAAGGCGGAAGTCATAAACTACGTTTTGGAAAATTGCGACGTTACGGACAAAAAATCCGTTCTTATGATAGGCGACAGAAAGCACGATATAATAGGCGCGAAAAAAGCGGGCGTCGACGGCGCGGGAGTTCTGTTCGGCTACGGAAATCTGCAAGAACTCGAAACGGCGGGCGCGATTTTCGTTGCGAAAACGGTTGCCGAACTTACCGATTACGTTATTTGAAACAGAATATATTATAGAGTAAAAAGACCTTTGACTTTCCTGAAAAAGGTCTTTTTGTTTACGTTTTAAGTCGGAATAAAAAAAATAAAATATTTTTAAAAAAGGTATTGACAACCCGTTTTTGCTGTGTTAATATAAGGTTGTAAATAATTTTACTCGGGTAAATTGCCAAAAGAAGGTAAAAATGACAACAAGAAAAGACGTTGCGAAGTTAGCGGGCGTTTCGGTTGCAACCGTTTCAAACGTGCTGTCGAACAGACTGAACGTTTCAAAGGACAAAGCCGACAGGGTTCGCTCGGCGGCGAAACAACTTAATTATTTTCCCAACCACACGGCAAGGAGTCTTTCTCTCGGGTTGTCTTATCACATAGGGGTAATCATAAACGAGTTTACAAATCCATATCATATGGAGATAGTAAAATACATCGGCAAATACGTTACCGCTCACGGGTTTATGATGACGGTGTTCGACTTTAAAGAGGGGGCTAACACCGTTTGCAGGTTTCTGGGCGAAAGACAGTTCGACGCGCTCGTCAACTTTTCGTCAAACGTATATTCGGAAGAGTTGCTCAATTCGCTTAAAAGCAGAGGCACCATTCTTGTCAACTTTGCCAACGTAAGCAATATAGAAGTACATCACGACGTAATAGGGGCGATGCTTGACCACATGGCGAAATTGCAGTCGCTGGGGCATAAAAAAGTCGGTTACGTAAGCATCATAGACGCGCCTCGTTTTTACGCGGACGAAAGGGGAATGACTTTTTCTTCCAAGCGTAAAGATTTCGGATTCGACGAAAACGAAGATTATATATTGTTTAACGACGATTTTAACAGAGAAGCGGGCGAAACGGGTTACGTTCTGACAAAACGGCTTATGACCGCTCACCCGGAAATAACCGCATTGTTCGTAATGAACGATCTGGCATCTTTCGGCGCAATACGCGCGCTTAAAGAGTTGGGGCTGGAATGTCCGAAAGACGTTTCCGTTATAGGTTGCGACGATATAATTTTGTCGAGAGATTACGTTCCTTCTCTTTCGAGCATTTCTTTCGATAAAGAAGATTACGGCACGGAAATCGGAAGAAGAATTATAGATTGTATGCAAAACGGAACGGACTATTCGGATAACGTTTACGTCGTAACGGCGAAAGCGGTGTTCAGAGAAAGCGTCGCCGAGAATAACCGAAAATAAAAAGTAAAAATTAACGGGGTACCCCGTTTCTCTTGCGGTGCAAGAGAAAAACAACTCTTTAAAAGCAAAAATTAAAAAGCAAAATCGACGATTTTGTAATTTTTTAATAAGATTTACCCGCGTAAATTGCAATAATTTCTTTTCGTAGATAAAAAGCGGATAAACGCAGATAATATAAAGGTATAAAAAGTTATCAACCGATTATAGAGTAAAAACGACTTAAAATCGGAAAAAATAAGTTCGGAGGACGAATTGAATGAAAAAAATAATTTGCATTTTATTGTGCGTATTGTTCGTCATGGGATTTGCCGGTTGCGGTAAAAGCGGTGGCGGAAACGGCAATACGGACGATTACGAAGTAAATCTTCATCCCGATACGCAAACCACGGCTACTTTAAGGGTGGCTTGCGAAAACTACGATAAAGAGAAAAAGATAATATCCGATCTCGGCGCGCTTTTCAAAAAGCAATATCCTAACGTAAAAGTAGAGATAGTTCCGTTCTCGGGCGCAATAAGTTCGACTTACGCTTCGTGGGCAAGCGCGAACAATATGCCGGATATATTCATTAACAATACGTTCGATATGTTCACGCTTAGCGACAAGGGGATTTTGTTGAATCTCGATCCCTATCTCAACGCGGAAAAAGAAGATTCCGAAAGCGATTTCGATATAAACGACTACTATGAATCTTATTTCAAAATGGGACAGGAAAAGTTCGACGGCGCGCAGTATATGATACCGCGTTCGGCGGACAGAGTCGTTTGCCATTACAACAAAGCGATATTTACGGCTGCGGGCGTCGATATGAGTCTTGTCAGAAACGGTTGGACGTGGGACGATTTCTTTACGGTATGCGACACTCTCCGCGCGTGGTACGACGCAAACGGAAAAGAGGGCTATTACCTTGCGGATTCTTACATTACGTGGGAAGCGGTTTACAACCCGATTTTTGAAGCAAAGGGAGCCACCTATTTCGACGATAACGGAAACGTTACGCTCGACAGCAAAAACACCGAAAACGCGTTGGCGTTTATGAAATCTTTGATCGATAACAGATACGTTGCGCCCATCTCGGTAGAGCAGGCGGGAATGACGGCGAACAAAGGTTGTATTTTGTTCCACTCTCAGGCTTCGTCTATCATAACCTCCGACCTTCAAAAATATTATACGGGGCAGAAAGTAGAGGAGTTCTACGACGTGGTTACTATGCCCGTATTCGAGGGTAACGAAAAAATAGGTTGCGGAGCGGCGGGCTATTCCGTTTACAGCGGTTCTGATAACAGAGATCTCGCATGGCAATTCCTTAAAGTTCTTCTTTCCAAAGACGGGCAGAACGTCATGGCGGACAGCGGTTCCAACTACGTCCCCGTAAGAAAAGATATGGCGGATTACACCAACCCCGAAAACCACTGGGGTAAAGGGTTTGAAAACTGCAATATGTCCGCGTATACGTTTAACAGCGGAGCGGACGGTCAACCCGACTGGAACTGCTATACGACTTATACGGCGAAACAGAAACCCAAACACGCTTCCAACATAAGCAAGGCGATAACCCAACTCATTTCTTCTTACTGCGGAGGAACGGATTACGCTACGGCAATGAAGAGTTGCGTAAAATCCATTAACAGATATATCAAGATGTAAGGAAATATAATGAGAGCATCAACGAAAGTCGAAAAAAGCGTAGATCCTAACAGAAAATATAAAAGGAAACGCGAACTTACGAAGTTTCTGACGGGCGTGCTGTTTGCCTCGCCCGTCATAATAGGCGTGTTGCTGTTTACTTATTACCCGGCGGTACAGTCGTTGTATTTCAGTTTTACCGATTACGATTTGTTCAATCAAGAGCATTTTATATGGTTTAAGAATTACGAATTGATTTTTACAGTCGATCCCGATACGTGGAAAGTAATAACAAACACGCTGATATACGCGGTTGTGTCTATACCGTTAAACCTCGCGCTGGGTTTTGCGCTTGCGCAGGTCGCGAACTTTAAAGTCAGGGGAATAACCGTTTACAGAACGTTGTTTTATCTTCCCGTGATAATCCCGTCGGTTGCAAGCGGACTTTTGTTCGTAGATATGTT
>CAKQSC010000048.1 GCA_934271725.1 uncultured Clostridia bacterium | reverse complement strand
TAAAAGAATAGTGACCACGTCTTTAAAAATAGTAAAATCTATTAAGTCTCTTTCCGCCGTTTCGTGGAAATATGTCGTACCCGTTTTATCGCTTAACCGCCGAATTATGGCTTTTTTAACTATTCTTTGAGAAGCGGACAACGCAAATATCTTACTCTCTCTTGCCTTACCGTCTATTATAAACGCGCCTTTTGGATTAAGGATATCCTCCCACGGGAAAGAATAAACGCCGTCAAACAAGACGTCGAAAGTTTCCGCTTTAAACTCGGTTAATTTTATGTAAACTCTGTCGGCGGTACGCAAAAACATATTGAGCCGAGCAATACTCAACGCATCGCCACGCAACGAAAAACTGCCGTTTATCGCTTTCGGCTCATTAAAACCTAATCTTGTCAATTCTCTTTTGGTAACCGCTTCAATACCGGAAGCGGATGTTACCGTTATATCGTATTTATCCATATTAAAATATAATCGTTACGGGACCGTCGTTTTCCTGTTTGATTTTCATATCCGCGCCGAAAACTCCCGTTTTGACGGGAACGCCGTAAAGAGCAAAAAGCCCCTGCGCGTATTCGTATATTTCTTTTGCTTTATCGGGTTGTTCCGCTTTTAAAAAATCAGGTCGGTTACCGTGCGAAACATCCGCCAACAGAGTGAATTGAGATATAAACAAAACCTCACCTTTAATATCCTTGACGGACAAGTTCATTTTATCGTTATCGTCTTTAAAAATACGCATATTACATATCTTTTTTACAGCGAAATCCGCGTCTTTTCTCTCGTCGCCCTTTTCCACGCCGAAATATACGCAAAGCCCTTTACCTATTTGCGAAACCGTTTTGCCGTCTACCGACAGCGTCGCATTGTTTACAACTTGAATTACGATTTTCATAATTTTATTATATCATATCCCTCGTTTTTTTTCAACGCTTTTGACAAATGCATTGAAACAACGTAAAAAACCCCGACAAAAGTCGGGGTAAATTATCGTTTGAAATTATTGAGATACAGGTCTGTTCATAATATCTCTTGCATAATCCTCTTCTATAAATCTTGATTTTACAAGAATATCTCTTTCCGCCATAAGTCCTTCGATTAACGTATAAGTTCTTCTCAATGCGCGATCGGATTTTACTCTCATCATCATAGGAACTTCTTCATACGCTTTCTTGTCGCCCGCGTCCTTCTGGAAATAAATATTAACGGGATATTTTTTAGGATCGAGCGCAAGATAAACTCTCATAGTCTTTCCGACTATATTTATCTTTGCAATCAAAGTTCTTCCGCAACGGAAACTTTCACACTTTTTGGATATTCTCGCAGTGATTTTTCTGTACTGCAAGAACTTATTTTTGATAGAAGAATAATAATCTCTGTTCAATTCCGTCGTTTCCTGCATCTTTACAACGAAAGGTTTAGACGGCTTTCTGTTTAAAGATGCGGTAAAATCGTCCGCACCCGCAACGGTATCGTCAAAATCGTCGTCATCTTCCTCGTCGTCGATAGCGACTTCATCGGAAACAGGTTCATCATCGGATTCTTCTTCGATTTTTTCCGCAGATTCTTCAACCGTTTCTTCTGCGGGAGCGGGTTCTTCAAAAACCTCTTCTACGGGCTCTTCAACCGTTTCTTCTGCGGGAGCAGGCTCTTCGGAAACCTCTTCTACGGGCTCTTCAACAGGTTCTTCTGCGGGAGCAGGCTCTTCGGAAACTTCTTCTACGGACTCCTCAACAGGTTCCTCTACGGGAGCGGTTGCTTCCGCAACGGTTTCCGTTTTCTGTGCGCCATCGGTAGCGGATTGCGCTACGACCGTAACCGCAACCAACGTTTGCGGAACGCTTGCGTTAGCGGATGCGTTTTGATCGGGCGCAGGAACGGGCTGTTGGTTGTTTTTGTTTTCCAAAGCGCGTTTCGCCAACTTGTTAGTCTTTGCGACGATTACCAAAACGGTAATGAATATTGCGAGAACCAACACTGCAACGCCTATAAGGATATAGGGCATATTATTAGTTAAAATCTCGTTTGCCGATGCCAAAATCATTGTGAGAAAATCTCCTTCTCTTGTTTTTTGTTATATTATACTACCGACTTAAACTTATGTCAATAAAGAATTGCAAAAATAAGCGTTTTTTTCACGGTTTTTTAATACCTTATGCCTTGTTTCGGCGGTTTATAACGCTTTTAAGTTATTTTCTTTTTGAAAGGACGTCCTTTTCGTAAGCCTTAACATCGTCATACCAGGAAGCGTCTCCTTTTACACCGCATGCTTTGCAATATTCAGCCCATACGTCGCCGAAAGGTAACGTTTTAATTTCTTCTTGCATAACCATAAGTTCGCCGAAACGCGATTCGTCTTGAAGTTCTTTAAGCATAGCGGAAGGCGTCAACATAGCGGAAAGCAATGCTTTTTGCCAACTTCTTATACCTACCGCCCACGCACAGATACGGTTAATGCTGGCATCGAAATAGTCGAGTGCCATATATACTCTGTCAAGCGCGTCGCATCTTACTATTTCTTTTGCCATTTCCTTCGTTTCGTCGTCAAGCAAAAGAACGTGGTCGCTGTCCCAACGAACGCCTCTCGTTATGTGAAGAGCGATTTCGGGGAAGAAGCAAAGAAGCGCGGGTATCTTGTCGGAAACGACTTCCGTCGGGTGATAATGCCCGTTGTCCATAAGAGGCAGACACTTATCTTTGTGCATTGCCGCAAGGCTCAACGTAAACTCCGCGCTACCGCAAGTATACGATTCAACGCCTATACCGAACACTTTCGATTCTACGCAAGGTTTAACGAGATTAGTATCGAACGGTTCGGAAAGTATCTGTTCGATAGAATCTTTATATCTCATTCTCGGTCCCATTCTGTCTGCGGGAACGTCTTTAAATCCGTCTCCCGTCCAGATGTTCATAACACAGGGAACGCCCGTTTCTTTTGCAAAATATTCGCTTATGCGGATACAAGCCTTGCCGTGTTCTATCCAGAACTTTCTTACGTTTTCGTCGGGACTGGACAAAGAAAGTCCGTTTTTAACCATCGGGTGAGAGAAGAACGTCGGGTTAAAGTCTATACCCATTCCCCTTGCCTTTGCGAAATCTACCCATTTTTTGAAATGTTTGGGTTCTAATTTATCTCTGTCGACAAACTCGCCTTTTTCAAAAATAGCGTAGCATGCGTGAACGTTTATTTTCTTTTTGCCGGGGCAAAGCGACATTGCCTTATCCATATCCGCCATGAGTTCGTCCGGAGTTCTTGCTTTTCCGGGATAGTTACCCGTAGTCTGTATACCGCCCGTCAAAGGTCCGTCGTGGTCGAAACCCGTAACGTCGTCTCCCTGCCAGCAGTGAACGGAAACGGGTATGTTTTTCAATTTTGCGATAACCGCGTCCGTATCAATTCCTAATTTTGCGTATATTTGTTTAGCCGATTCGTATCTGTCCATAATAATCTCCTTTCGGCGCTTTGCCGTACGAATTCATTTTAGCATAAAATAAGTCGGGTTGCAACTGTTTTTCTTAAAAAAACGACGACGGTTTTTTCCGTCGTCGCAAAATTTATCTGTCTTCTCTGAAATACGCCGTGCCGAGAGCAGCCGGAGGTTGCGTTTCCTTGCTGTCGAACACGCTGGTAATGATAAGAACGATGACCGTAACCACGTACGGTACGAGTTTTATAAGATTCATCTGTCCCGGCGAAATACCGTTGATTTTATACGCGATGATATACAACGCGCCGAATATAATCGAGCCCAAAATACTGAGCGCGGGACGCCACATAGTGAATATTACGAGAGCAATCGATATCCAACCGAGCGCTTCTATGCCGTATTCCCACGAGCCGTAAAGGTAATCCATAATATAGTACAGACCGCCGAGCCCCGCGATAGAACTTCCGACAAGTATCGCAACGTATTTATACGCCGTAACGTTAAGTCCCACGGCATCCGCCGTTGCGGGGTTTTCGCCCACCGCTCTTAAATTAAGACCTACTTTCGTTTTCGACAATACGATAGTCGCGACGATTGCTATAACTATCGCAAGGTATACCAAAACGCCGTGCGATAAAAATATCTCGCCGAACCAACCGAGTTTACTTACGTCAAGCGACTTCGATATGATTTTAGCGGCCTGAGCAAAATACGTTCTGTCGATTTTACCCTCTATTAAAAACTGCGTTATACCAACGCCGAAAGTCGTTAAAGTAAGACCGGTAACGTTTTGGTTCGCTTTAAGCGAAACGGTAAAAAAGGCATAAACAAGCCCCAAAACCGCCGCGAAAAGTATCGCGAATACGATAGCCGTCAAAAACAAAAGAAACGCCTCGGGGTTTGTATGATTGTTTTTCATATACAGCGAAACGCCGAAACATCCGCCACACGCTCCCAAAGTCATTATACCTGGTATACCGAGGTTAAGATGCCCCGCTTTTTCCGTTATAATTTCTCCGACGCATCCGTAAAGGAAAGTCATACCTATGGCAATCGCGCCGACAATTAAACCGACTACGTCCATTATTTCATACCCCCTTTATTCTTTTTGTTGCGTTTGATAACGTATGTTATGGTAAATTCGCATGCGATAAGCAAGAAGAAAATCAAACCGGTTATTATGGAAGAAAACGCGTCCGTAGACAAACCGAACTTTGTATTAACCTGCGTTACGCCTCTTTTAATCGCAACTATAAATACCGCGTATACAACCATTATCAAAGGATTAAACTGTCCCAACCACGCAACCATAACGGCTGTGAAGCCCCTGCTTGCGGTCATATCTTTGTTCACCGTACCGTTAATGCAACCGGAGAGAATAAAGCCCATAATTCCGCAGATTATTCCCGTGAGAACAAGAGTTCTTATAACTACTTTTTTAACGTTTATTCCTATATATCTTGCCGTATTTTCGCTTCCGCCAACAACGGATATTTCATAACCGTGCTTGCCGAAACGCATATAAATATACATAAACGCCGTCATTAAAGCAACGATAAGTATCGGTAAAAGATACGCGTTATAGATTTGCGGTACCATTGCCGACTCTATGGGATTTAACGTACCCGAACCCGTTTTAACCCACACGGAAACAAAATAAGTTACAAGTCCTTGCGCTATATAGTTCATCATAAGCGTGAAAAGCGTTTCGTTCGTTTTCCATATTGCTTTAAAAATTGCGGGAATAACCGCCCAGACAACGCTCGCGAATATGCTTGCGACGAGCATTATGGGTATAAGCGCGCCCAAAGGAACCTTTCCGTTCAGGAAAAACATACAAGCGGTCGTTGCCAGACAGCCCATAAGAACTTGTCCGTCCGCACCGAGATTCCAATATTTCATTTTGAACGCGGGAACGATTGCAACGGAAAATCCGAGAAGCAATGCCGAATCTCTCAATAAAATCCATATTCTTCTTTCCGTGCCGAAACAACCGTCCGTCATATATTTAAAGAAATCGATAGGATTTGCCCCTAACATCGCAAATGCAAGAAAAGCGGACAAAACAAATCCCAAAACAACCGCTCCGGCACGTATCAGCCACGCGTATACGGACGGGAAATTACTTCTTTTCGCAAGGTGAAACAAAGGCTCGCGCACTTTTTTAACAGACGCGTTTTCCATATCGCTCATAATTATTTGTCCTCCTTGTTCGGTTTTGTTATCTCAACTTTTAACGTCATTTTATCGTATAAATTGCCCGTTTTGTCTTGAACGACGGTTACTACGGGTTCGTTTTCGCCCGTTTTTGCTTTAACGGTTACGTCCGAAATGATAAACGCTTTACCCAAAGACACGTTTACGTCAAACGGCTTTTCAGGCGTAACGGTCGAAACCATGTCCATGCCGTCGCCTTTTACGACAACGTCTTTTTTATTCTCTTCGGCTTTTTCCGCCTGTTCTTTTTCGTAAGCGTCCTTATCGTAAGCCTTGCTTTCCGTCATCAGAAGTCCTACTTCGTTTTTGTCGGTGTTTCTTCCGTCTACGATGCCCGTAACCTTACCCGCGCCGAGTACAAGCACCCTGTCGCACAACGCTATAAGAACGTCCAGATCTTCGCCGACGAATATTACCGCCGTGCCGTTTTCTTTCTGTTTGGTAAGAAGATTATAAATTACGTAAGAAGAGTTGATATCGAGACCTCTTACGGGATACGCCGCCATTAAAACGGTAGGCGCGGAAGATATTTCACGACCGACGAGAACTTTTTGAACGTTACCGCCCGACAAACGGCTGACCGGCGTTTTTGCGCTGGGCGTAACTACTTCCAAATCTTTTATGATTTCGTCCGCAAGTTCTTTGGGTTTTTTCTTATTTAAGAAAGGCGATTTTCCTTTTCCGTAAGACCTCAGCATCATATTGTCTATAATATCCATACTTCCGACAAGTCCCATTCCGAGTCTGTCTTCGGGTACGAAAGAAAGTCTTACGCCTAATTCTCTTATCTGCAAAGGCGTTTTTGAACGGAGATTTATTTCCTCGTTGTTTTTCTTCGGATCGAAATATTTAATTGTACCGCTGTCCGGTTTTTGAAGACCGGCAATCGCCTCTAAAAGTTCTTTCTGACCGCTTCCGGCAATGCCTGCGATACCTAATATTTCACCCGACCTTGCATAGAATGAAACGTCGTCAAGCACCTTGACGCCGTCGTGATTTTTAACGGTAAGACCTGTTATTTCAAGACGTTTTACGGGATTTACGGGTTCGGTTCTGTCGATGCTTAATTCAACTTTTTCGCCGACCATCATTTCCGTAAGTTCCTGCGGTGTGGTTTTCGCCGTTTCCACCGTGCCTATATATTCGCCTTTACGAAGAACGGAAACTCTGTCGGAAACCGCCATAACTTCGTTAAGTTTATGCGTAATTATGATAATCGACTTACCGTCTTCTTTCATCTTCTTTAAAACGGCAAATAATTTTTCCGTTTCCTGCGGAGTCAAAACGGCGGTAGGTTCGTCGAGAATCAATATGTTTGCGCCTCTATATAAAACCTTTACGATCTCTATCGTTTGCTTTTCGCTTACGGAACAATCGTAAATTTTCTTTTTCGGATTTATGTTAAAACCGTATTTATCGGCAATACTTTTTACTTCCGCGTTTGCTTTTTTCAAACTGTAAACGCCTTTTTGTTTAATGCCTAAAATAATGTTTTGCGTCGCCGTAAATACGTCTACCAACTTGAAATGTTGGTGAATCATACCTATTTTATAGCGAAACGCGTCGTGCGGGGAACGTATAACAGCCTCTTTCCCGTCGACGAAAATCTGCCCCGCGTCCGGAAAATATATTCCGGCAATCATATTCATCAACGTTGTTTTTCCGCTTCCGTTTTCGCCCAAAAGAGACAAAATCTCGCCTTTTTTCAAGGTAAGATTAACGTCTTTGTTAGCAACGACTTTGCCAAAAACCTTCGTAACGTTTTTCAACTCCAAAGCATACGGCTGAGTTTCGTCGGTAGCGATTTGCGTTTCCGTATCATTGCTTTCGATTGCGATATTATTTTCCGTTTCGGTTGCAACGGACTCTTCCGTTGCCGTCGCGTGGTTCTGAACTTCTTCGTTCATAAGGACTTCTCCTTTAATCGTGTCGTTAAAAAAAGGGAATACGGCGGAGATAAATAATCTCCGCCTTTTTCCTCAAAAAGTTTTTATAATTATTTCGCCGTGGTACCGGTCAAT
>CAKQSC010000047.1 GCA_934271725.1 uncultured Clostridia bacterium | reverse complement strand
GTTAGGATATAACTGCGGTTTCGGCGCGGGGCAGTTTCCGAAGTTCAGCGACGAGGTTTACTGGCTTGACGTAGACGCCGACAGAACGAAAAACCGTTTTATGCTTCCCACGGCGGAAACGGCTCTCGTAAATATGTATTCGGGCGAGATATTAGACGAAGCGGAACTTCCCAAAAAGTTCTTCGCTTATACGCCTTGCTATCGTAAAGAAGCGGGTTCGTACAGAGCGGAAGAAAGGGGTATGATAAGAGGACATCAGTTCAACAAAGTTGAAATGGTTCAATACGCTCACCCCGAACACAGCAAAGAAGCGTTTGAAGAACTCGTAAACAAGGCGTCAAGTCTCGTTGAAAAGTTGGGGCTTCATTACAGAATAAGCAAACTTGCGGCGGGCGACTGCTCGGCTTCTATGGCAAGAACGTACGATATAGAAATATGGATACCTTCTATGGGTATTTATAAAGAAGTAAGTTCCGTGTCCAACGCGAACGATTATCAGGCAAGAAGAAACAACACGAGATACCGCGATTCCAAAACTGGAAAGACGGGTTTCGTGCATACTCTTAACGGAAGCGGACTCGCTACAAGCAGAATCATACCCGCTCTCGTAGAACAAATGCAGAACGCCGACGGTTCGGTTACCATTCCGGAAGTTCTTCGTCCGTACCTTGACGGAATGACGGTTATAAAGAAATAAAAACGTGCCGACGTTTTTAAACGTAAAAAATAAAACAAAAAAAGAAAAAGGTTGCTTTCGGGCAACCTTTTATATTTCGGGCGTTAAATTACCCCCCCCTCGCCGTGGCGAGAGGGGTGAGATTATTTTCGTATGAGTTCTTTTCTATGCTCGTTATAACGGGCGAGGCACTTTTCAATAATTTTTTCGGCGGTTTCGCTGTCGCCCGTTTCGTTTATATCCGTAATTTTGTTGTGTTCCAACTGTTTGTATACCTGAAAGAAGTGTTCCATTTCTTCCGCAATGTGTTTGGGGAGAGCGGAAATATCTCTGTAACAGTTATACATAGGATCTTTGAAAGGAATTGCTATGATTTTTTCGTCTTTGATACCGCCGTCCGTCATCGTGATTACGCCTATGGGATAGCATCTTACAAGACTCATCGGCGCAAGACTTTCCGAGCAGAGAACGAGAACGTCAAGGGGGTCTCCGTCTTCCGCGTACGTGCGAGGTATAAACCCGTAGTTTGCGGGGTAGTGGGTTGCCGTGTAAAGTATTCTGTCAAGAATCAAAAGCCCCGTTTCTTTGTCCATTTCGTATTTTTGCTTGGAACCTTTGGGTATTTCCACAACGGCGATGAAATCGCTTTTAGATATTCTTTTTTCGTCGATATCGTGCCAGATATTCATAAAAACTCCTTATTCAAACGTAATAGATGAAAATATTTTATCACGGTAAAATAATTTTGTCAATTTTTATAGGTCAGGTATAGACAAAAGTTGAAAAAGATTGTATAATAAAAATAACTAATACACGAGGTGATAGCATGAGTAAAACGGTTTTGGCATTCGATTTCGGCGCAAGTAGCGGAAGAGCGATGCTCGGCAATATTTCAAAAGACGGCGTAACGCTTAAAGAAATACACAGATTTCCCAACTGCCCCAAAATGATAAACGGCACGTTTACCTGGGACTTCGACGAATTATGGAAAGAAGTTAAAACGGGCATAAAAAAAGGCGTAGAGGCGGGCGGGTTCGACTCGATAGGCATAGACACCTGGGGCGTCGATTTCGGTTGTATCGATAAAGAGGGCAATCTTATAGAAAGTCCCGTTCATTACAGAGATTTAAGAACGGAAGGTATGCCGGAAGAAGTATTTAAAATAATTCCTCAAAACGATATTTACGATATATGCGGAATACAGTTTTTGAGAATAAACACGCTTTATCAGTTGTGGTATTTAAAGGAACACAGAAAAGACCTTTACGATAAAACGGACAAGATTTTAATGATTCCCGATTTGTTTGCGTACCTTTTAACGGGCGTAAAGAGATTTGAACTTACCGACGCGTCTACTACCAACCTTTTGAATGCGAGAACTCAACAAGTCGACGACAAACTTCTTAATCTTCTCGGCATTAAAAAGAGTATTTTCGCGGAACGCATAAACAGCGGAGAAAAGTACGGTCTTATAAAGAAAGAACTTGCGGACGAACTCGGTTGTAAAAGAGTTCCCGTAATAGCGGTTTGCACGCACGACACCGCTTCCGCGGTTGCGAGTATGCCGTCCAACGACAAAGACAACGTTTATATAAGTAGCGGAACGTGGTCTTTGATGGGCATAGAAAACGATAAACCCATTCTTACCCCCACGGCGAGAGAACTTAACCTTACCAACGAAATAGGCTACAACGGTTCGATAAGATTTTTAAAGAACATAATGGGAACGTGGCTTTTGCAACAAACGCGTAACGCATACATCGCAAGGGGCGTTAAGATCGGTTTTCCCGATATGGAAAAAATGGCTGTCGAAGCGGGCGAAACGGACAGTTATATCGACGTGGACAACGCTTTGTTTGAAGGTCCCGGCGATATGATTCCGAGGGTAAAGGAGTTCTGTAAGAGAACGGGACAAGCCGTTCCCGAAACGGACGGACAGTGTTTGAGAATTATTCACGAAAGTCTTGTCTTAAAATATTTCAACACGCTTAAAAGTCTTGAAACGGTAAGCGGAAAGAAATATCACAGACTTTACGTCGTTGGCGGAGGAACGCAGGCTAAACTTCTTATACAAATGACGGCGGACGCTTGCGGTATAGAAGTAAGCGCGGGGCCCGTCGAAGCGACGGCTACCGGCAACGTAGTCGTTCAGATGATCGCTCACGGAGAGATTAAAGACCTTCACGAGGCGAGAGATTTGATAGCGAAAGGAAAAGATATATGGTACGCGGAACCTCACGACCACGACAAGTGGGTTAAAAAGTATGAGGATTA
The DNA here is from genome assembly GCA_934271725.1 of uncultured Clostridia bacterium. Lineage (GTDB taxonomy): Bacteria > Bacillota > Clostridia > Christensenellales > Borkfalkiaceae > CAKQSC01. Next base: position 4,764 of record CAKQSC010000047.1, on the reverse strand, counting down.
CGTAAAGATTCTCGCAAAATAAACTTGAAAAACCTTGCCCTTGACACGGCAAGGTTTTCTTTTTAAAATACGGCAAGCAGTTGCCCCTTTTCAAATAATGTGGTATAATTGAAATCAAGAAAAAAGTATTAAAGGGTTAAGGAGAAAAGCGTTATGGCAAATCCGATAGTTACGATAGAAACGGAAAACGGCAAGAAGATAAAAATAGAACTTTATCCCGAAATCGCGCCGAACACGGTAAACAATTTTATAAGCCTCGTAAAGAAAGGCTTTTACGACGGACTGATATTTCACAGAGTCATAAAGGGTTTTATGATACAGGGCGGAGATCCGAAAGGAGAAGGTACGGGCGGTCCCGGGTATTGCATTAAAGGCGAGTTCGGCAGAAACGGTTTCAAAAACCCCTTAAAGCACGAAAGGGGAGTTATAAGCATGGCGAGGGCAATGAATCCCGACAGCGCGGGCAGTCAGTTTTTCATTATGCACGCGGACGGATTTTTCCTTGACGGGCAATACGCGTCTTTCGGCAAGGTAACGGAAGGTATGGACGCCGTGGACGAAATAGCGAATACGAAAACGGATTATAACGACGCTCCGTTAAACAAGCAGATAATGAAAAAAGTAACGGTCGAAACTTTCGGCGCGGATTATCCCGAACCGAAAATAGCGTAAATGGTGACACGTGTATAAGATAGCGTATAAAGAAAAACTTAACGACAGCGTAACGCTTATGAAAATCGTCGCGCCCGACGTCGCTAACAAGGCAAAAGCGGGGCAGTTTATCATATTGCGTGCGGACGAAGAGGGAGAGAGAATACCCTTGACGGTAGCCGATACGGACGAAAAGGAAGGCACGGTAACGATTATATTCCAAATCGTCGGAGCAACCACTATGGCGTTGAACGATAAAAACGAGGGTGAATACATTCCCACGTTCGCGGGACCTTTGGGTAAGGCGACGGAACTCGATTGCCTTAAAAAAGTAGCGGTAATCGGCGGGGGAGTAGGCTCCGCGATAGCCTACCCGATAGCGAAAGCGTTGAAAAAGAATGGCGCGGTAGTTCATTCGGTAGTGGGGTTCAGAAATAAAAATATAATAATACTCGAAAAAGAGTTTGAAAAAGTAAGCGACAAACTCGTAGTTTGCACGGACGACGGAAGTTACGGCAGAAAAGGGCTTGTAACGGACGCGCTTAAAGAACTTATCGACGGCGGAGAGCGTTACGACGAAGTGATAACGATAGGACCGCTTATGATGATGAAATTCGTTGCGAAACTCACGAAAGAATACGGCATAAAAACGGTCGCGAGCATGAATCCTATTATGGTGGACGGCACGGGAATGTGCGGTGGTTGCAGACTTACCGTCGGCGGTAAAATGAAGTTCGCGTGCGTTGACGGTCCCGATTTCGACGCCCACGAAGTGGATTTCGACGAAGTTATAAAAAGAAACGGCGTGTACAAAGAGTTTGAAAAGAAAAAGCGAGAAGAATATTGCAATCTTTATAAAGGGGTGAAGTGATATGATAAATATGCAGAACGTAAAAACCCCGATAAATACGAGAGAGCCGGGCGAGAGAACAAAAGATTTCAAAGAAGTAACGCTCGGTTACACGGCGGAGCAGGCAAAGTCGGAAGCGGAGAGGTGTCTTAACTGCAAAAACGCGAAATGCGTCGGGAAATGCCCCGTCGGAATAAATATACCCTTGTTTATAAAAAAACTCGCGGACGGCGACGTTAAGGGCGCGTACGACGTTATAAAAGAAAAAAGTTGTTTAAGCGCGGTTTGCGGAAGAGTCTGTCCTCAGGAAACGCAGTGCGAAAGCGTTTGCGCAAGGGGCGTAAAAGGCGAACCCGTCGGAATCGGCAGACTAGAACGGTACGTATCCGATTATATGAGAGAAAACGGAAAATGCGAAGAGGAAACAACCGAAAAATCGGAAAAGAAAGGCGTAAAAGTAGCGGTCGTTGGTAGCGGACCGTCGGGACTATCATGCGCGGGTGAACTCGTTTCGCTCGGCTACGAAGTAACCGTGTTCGAGGCGTTGCATAAAGTCGGCGGAGTTCTCGTATACGGAATACCCGAGTTCAGATTGCCGAAAGACATAGTGAAAAGCGAAACGGACAAACTCGAAAAAAGCGGAGTAGTGTTTAAAACGGATTGCGTTATAGGCAAAACTTTTACGATTGACGAGTTGTTCGATAACGGGTATAAGGCGGTGTACGTCGCAAGCGGAGCGGGCTTGCCGAAGTTTATGAATATAAAGGGCGAGAACCTTAACGGTGTGTATTCCGCAAACGAGTTTCTGACGAGAATAAACCTTATGGGCGCGTATAAAGAAGACGCGTCCACTCCCGTCATAAAGGGTAAGAAAGTTGCGGTAATCGGCGGTGGAAACGTCGCTATGGACGCCGTTCGATCGGCGTTGAGACTCGGCGCGGAAAAAGCAATGATAGTTTACCGCAGATCGACGGCGGAATTGCCGGCAAGAAAGGAAGAAATAGAACACGCGAAAGAAGAGGGAGTGGAGTTTATCACTCTTACGAATCCCAAAGAGATTATCGGTAACGACGATTTTTGCGTAACGGGCATACGCGCCGTTAAAACCAAACTCGGCGAACCGGACGAACGTGGCAGAAGAAAACCCGTCGATATAGCGGACAGCGAACACGTGATAGATTGCGACGTAGTTATAATGGCGTTGGGAACGTCGCCCAACCCGCTTATAAAGAATACGACGCCGGGACTCGAAGTTTCCTCTTTCGGCGGAATAATTGCGGACGCATACGGACAAACTACACAAAAAGGCGTGTTTGCGGGGGGCGACGCGGTAACGGGTAGCGCGACGGTTATAACGGCTATGGGTAGCGGAAAAACCTCCGCGCACGCGATTGACGAATATATAAGAAAATCTTTTTAATTGAAATATACGGTGTAAATTATGCTCGATAAAAAAAGTTTAACGCTTTTACAAACGATAAACGACTTGTGCCCGAACGGGGTTTACGAAATACTTACGGCGGAGGACATTACGTCCGCTTTGCCCAAAAAGTTCAAAACAAACGATAAAGAACTTCGCGCGATGATAGACGATCTGACGGCAAAAAAACTCATCAGCGTAAAGTACAGCGACGAGCACGAATATTGTCTTGCGCCTCTTCCCGACGGCAAAATGAAATGCGAACAGCAAGGTAAGGAAGAAACGACCGCTTACGACGTAAAAAAAGGTATGCGAAAGACGGCGTTCCTTTGCTTTTTTGCGTCCTTGTTCGGTTCGGTTATCGGCGGAGCGATAGTTTACGTAATTTGCAGGTTGCTGTGATAAACGGTCGGAACGGTAAAAAAGAATGCTTAACAAAACGGAAAAAATAATAGTCAAGACGGTGTCCGACTGTTTCGGCGAAAAAGAAACCGGACTTATAACGCGGACGGATTTATTGGATAAAGTCAATTCGCATACGTCCGCGAAAAACGCTCTTGACGAATATTCTCTCGACAAAACCCTCCGCCAACTCGAAGCGGACGGGTATTTCGACGTGATCGATTCTTTCAGAAAAGGCGAAAAGGTTTATTGCATAACCGTAAAAGAAAAAACTAGACAACTGCCGAGAGAAGAGGAACAGATAAAAAGAAAAGTCGTTTTCGACTTGAAAGTCAAAATCGCGCTGGCGGTTGCGGGGGCGGTCATAGCGTTCGTGATAACGTTACTGCTCAATTCCGTCGCGCATTGTTAAGGTTGATATGGATTTTAAGTTACATTCGGAATACAGTCCTACGGGAGATCAGCCCGAGGCGATAGAAAAACTTACGGAAGGGATTAACGACGGGCTGAAAGAGCAGGTTCTTTTAGGCGTTACGGGTAGCGGTAAAACGTTTACGATGGCAAACGTCATAAAAAACCTCAATCGCCCCGCGTTGGTCATAGCGCACAACAAAACGCTTGCCGCACAACTCTGCAACGAATTCAGGGAGTTTTTCCCCGAAAACCGTGTGGAGTTTTTCGTTTCCTATTACGATTATTATCAGCCGGAATCCTATATTCCGCAAACGGACACGTATATAGAGAAAGATTTGGCTATAAACGACGAGATAGACAAGTTACGCCACAGCGCGACGTGTTCTTTGGGCGAAAGAAGAGACTGCGTGGTCGTTTCTTCCGTGTCTTGCATATACGGTCTGGGCGCGCCCGAAGAATATTACAGAATGGCGGTATCTCTCCGCCCGGGAATGACGCTCGACAGAGACGAACTCATAAGAAAACTCGTAGGTATTCAGTATATGAGAAAAGATATCGATTTCGACAGGTCTACGTTCAGGGTACGCGGAGATACGGTAGACATATTTCCGTCGTCGAGTTCGGAAATAGCGATAAAGGTAGAGTTTTTCGGCGACGAAGTGGACAGAATAAGCGAATTCGAGTTTGTCGGCGGTAAAATAATATCCGAACTGAAACACGCAGTCATTTTTCCCGCAACGCACTACGCGGTGGAACACGCGAAACTTTTTAACGCGATAACGGCGATAACGGCGGATATGCAAGACGAAGTAAAGGCGTTTGAAGAAAAAGGCAAACTCATAGAAGCGCAAAGACTTCGTCAGCGCACTAATTACGATACCGAGATGATGCGCGAGATAGGGTATTGTAGCGGAATAGAAAATTACAGCAGATATTTCGACGGCAGAAAACCGGGCGAACCGCCTTTTACTCTTCTCGATTATTTTCCCAAAGATTTCATAATGTTCATAGACGAAAGCCACATGAC
>CAKQSC010000046.1 GCA_934271725.1 uncultured Clostridia bacterium | reverse complement strand
TGCTATATTTACGCCGATTCGGGACTTAATCAGAACCCGACGAGCGAAGAACTCGTTTACATAGCGAAATCTTCGGCGGACAGTGCGAGAACGATTGCGGGCATAGAACCCAGAATCGCGTTTATTTCTCACTCTACGAAAGGAAGCGCAAGGCACGCCGACGTAGACAAGGTGGTTGACGCCGTAAAGAGATTTAAAGAAGCGTATCCGGAAGAAAAGGCGGACGGAGAACTTCAATTCGACGCGGCGATAGTTCCCGACGTAGCAAAAAGCAAAGCGCCCGGTTCGCCCGTTGCGGGGCATGCCAACGTTCTGATATTCCCCGACCTCGACGCAGGTAACAGCAACTATAAAAACACGGAGAGATTAGGGCATTTTCAGGCAATAGGACCGCTTTGTCAGGGACTTGCAAAGCCTATAAACGATTTGTCGAGAGGTTGTCATACGGAAGACATCGTTGCGGCGGTAGCCATAACGGCAATTCAGACTCAAATAAAATAAAAAGGGGTAACGATAATGAAAATATTAGTAGTAAACGCAGGAAGTTCTTCTCTTAAATATCAACTTATAGATATGGAAACGGAAAAAGCAATCGCAAAAGGCGGTTGCGAAAGAATAGGCATAGACGGTTCTTTTCTTAAACACAAAACGGCGAAAGGAGAAGTAATTATAGAATCTCCCATGCCGACTCATAAAGAGGCTATTTCGCTTGTATTGTCTACGCTTACGAGCAAAGAACACGGAGTTATTTCTTCTATGAGCGAGATTGACGCGGTAGGACACAGAGTCGTTCACAGCGCGGAAGATTTCAATTGTTCCGTCATTCTTACTCCGGAAGTTCTTCAAATATGCAAAAACAATACGGAACTCGCTCCTTTGCATCAGCCGGCTAACCTTATAGGAATAGAGGCTTGTAAGTCTGTTATGCCGAATACGCCTATGGTAGGAGTATTCGATACGGCATTCCATTCGACTATGCCCGATTATGCGTATATGTACGCGCTTCCTTACGAATATTATACCGAATATAAAGTAAGAAGATACGGTTTCCACGGTACGAGCCACAAATACGTTTCGGGCGTATGCGCTGAATATCTCGGAAGAAAAGACCTTAAAATCGTTACCTGCCATTTGGGCAACGGCTCTTCTATGAGCGCGATAGTAAACGGCAAGGTTATAGATACTTCCATGGGTTTCACACCGCTTGCCGGCGTTCCTATGGGAACCAGATCGGGCGACGTCGATCCCGCGGTCGTAGAATATCTTGCGGGTAAACTCAATAAAACCGTCGGCGAAGTTCTGACGATACTCAATAAAAAATCGGGTGTTCAGGGCATAAGCGGAGTTTCGAGCGATTTCAGAGATTTGAGAACGGCGAAAGACAACGGAAACGACAGAGCAAGACTTGCTCTCGATATGTTTACGTACAACGTAAAGAAATACATCGGTTCGTATACGGCGGCAATGGGCGGAGTCGATGCGATAGTATTTACCGCGGGTATCGGCGAACACGACGAACACGTAAGAGCGAGCGCGGTTGAAGGTCTCGAATATATGGGCGTCAAACTCGACGAAAAGAAAAATCTCGAACGTTTCGACGGGCCCGTACACGAAATACAGGCAGACGACAGCAAAGTTAAAATTTTGGTTATTCCTACCAACGAAGAACTCGTTATCGCAAGAGAAACGATGGCTTTGGTTAAATAAATCGCAAGCAGGTTTTTATGGAGTATTTAAGACCGGGAAAAAACGCAATAGGATTTACGCTGTTAATCCACCTTCCGCTCGCGGTGATTGCGGAAGGCGGTTTAGGCGTTGCGATATATTTGTCCGGCGTGTTGCAAGCGGTTGCGCCTTTTTTGTATACGCTTATAGCCATAGCGATGGCGTTGGTTGCGTATGTGGGAATAGTAAGGCCGATTTTGCTGTGCAAAACGTATAAAACCAAAGTCGAAAAGAATTACGTCGAAATTAAGTACAAAGCGATCGGCGGGCACTGCTCGGTAACACCGCTACACGGAAAAACGGATTACGAAATAAAGAAATATCCTTTTTTCAAAGATTTGTATAAAGTTGTTCTTAAAAACGGCGAGCACAGATTCATTGTAAAATATTTAACGCAGTCGGACGCGGAAATCTTAAAGGGGGCAATAGATGACAGAAATTAGACAAAGCAAATATTTGTTCGTTTTCTATACGATTGCCTTCGTTATAGTTTCGTATATAGCATGTCTTTTGGCGCTGAATCTTTGTACGATGAATATTTCGCAGATTACTGGCTACGAAGCGCTTTGCGCTTTGTTGTTGTCTGCCGGTATAGATGTTCCCGTTTGTCTTTATTCGCAGTATCTTTACGAGAAAAAGACGGCTAAACTTTATGCCGACAGAATAGAGTATTCGGGCAAAACTATAAAATACGCCGATATTTTGGACGTAAACATAGATTCCACTCTTTTCCGTAGCGTCAGCAAAGTTACCGTTCATACATCTAACGAGCAAATTACGTTAGTACTTAACTCTTACGGTTTTACTGCGTTGTTTGAAACGATGCCGGGTATGAAAACGGGTATAGACGAGCCGAAAGACAAAATAACGCTTGAAAGAAAATCGGCTGTCGACACTATGACGGTCGGGGCTTTGAACCTTATGCTTTATCTTACGATTATTCTCGGAATAGTCGTTACGGTAACGCTTACTTTCCGTCAGCACTCGGGCGATAAAATCGTTTCGGACTTTAATAAAGGTTACGTATGGAAATCCGCAATAGCGATTTGGTTGGCCGTAGTGGCGGGCAAGTTTATATCTTTTTTGTCCGTGCGTGCAAAATATTACAATTACAGCCTTAATTTTTACGACGATAATATGATTGTCGTGTTCGGCAAAAAGATACTGAACAACAGAGAGGTAAAAATTGCTAATATCAACGCGGTTCTTGTAAAGCAGAGTCTTGTCGCGAAGATTTCGGGTAGATATAAATTAAAACTCATAACGGACGAAGTGGGAAGCGGTGTCAACAATTTCGATTATTTCCCGTATTTACTCACGGAGGACGAAAAAGACACGGTTTTAAGGTATTTGCTCGGTGAAGAAGCGTCCGAATGCGAACTCGTTTCGTCGTCGCCGAAATCATACGTAAAATCTTTTATCATAGGAGCGTTGATAACCGCGATTGCAATCTTTATTTCGGCATATTATTACTGGACGTTCATAATCACTCTTATACCCGTGTGGTATATGCTTGCGGTTCTGATGCTCAATAAGAAATACGCGTTTATTGACGAAGATATAGGGGCTGTCGGTTACGGTTTTACGGCTAATACGCTGTATTATAAGATAGACAAAATAGAAACGATAGAAGCGGATACCGATATTATCGATAAGACGCTTAACACTTACGGAACGATTATATACTTTTACGGTTATAAAGAGCAGATATACATAGGCAGTTTCGACAGAAAATTGTATAATACCTTGTCTGCCAAATTGAAAAAATGAGTTTAAATCGTTGACATAAGTTTATAAATATAGTAAAATAGGTAGGCACTATGAAAATAGACGTAAATAAAATGAAAAGGTCGGGCAAGACGGAAGAGAGTTTTTCTTGTTCTTATATGCCCGCTAACGACATAATAGACTTACCGAACACGGTTTTTGAAAAAGAAGCGTCGGTAAAAGGAACGGTCTATTTATCCGACGACGGGGACGTTTTTGTTAAAGGCACTATAACGTTTTACCTTTCGGGTGAGTGCTCGCGGTGCTTAAAAGAAGCAAAAGCAACGGTCGATATCCCTTTTGAAGAAGATTATACCAAAGACGGTAAAGACGGAAGTTATCCGATTTTACGCGGAACGGTAGATTTGACGAAAGCGGTTGAAGATAATATTATTATGAATATGCCCATGAAACTTTTGTGCAGTCCCGACTGCGAGGGCATATCTTACGAAAAGGAATAAGGCATAGAGGAGATATATTATGGCAGTACAGAAAAGTAAACATTCAAAGGCAAAAACGAACGCAAGATTCGCAAACAATTCCAAGGTAACGGCTCCGGCGCTTGTTGAATGCCCGCAGTGCCATGAACTTAAAGTCGCGCATCAGGTATGCAAGAAGTGCGGTTATTACGACGGTAAAGTCGTAGTTAACGTTGACGACAAGAAAAAGGCAGACTAATTACAATTTTAATAAAGAAAGAAGCAGGAGTATTTATACTTCCTGCTTTTTTGCGTATTAAAAATAGTCGAACGTATAAAAAATAAAGACGCTCGGCTTGATTTTTTTCGATTTGTTATTTATATAGACGGGCAAGCGTCGCTTGCCCGTCTATGTTATTTTACGTCTAAAATCTTATTGCATAAAGGCTCGGCGAATTGTCTTTCGTGGCTGACGAGTATAACCGCGCCGGGGTAAGCGTTTATCGCCTTTTTTAAAGACTCCTTCGCGCGAACGTCAAGGTGGTTTGTCGGTTCGTCCAGAATCAATATATTAGAGGACGTATTGCATAACACCGCAAGTTTAATTCGTACTTGCTCACCGCCCGAAAGAGTTGAAACGGGGTTGGTCGCAAGGTCGCCCTTGATGCCTACTTTCGCAAGGTCGGATCTTACTTCTTTGTAATCGAGTTGAGGGTACACGCGGTTGTAATAACCCATAGCGTTGTCGTCGGGGTTATAAAAGTCCAAATCCTGTTCGAGGTATGCCTTTTTTGCGGATATATGAAAATCGAACGTTCCCGATATTGCCGGGATTTTTCTCATAAGAGTTTTTAAAAGAGTAGTTTTTCCTATGCCGTTGGTACCGCGAATCCATATTTTGTCGGTAGAATTGAGAGTAAAGTTTATAGGGGGTAAAATGGCTTTGCCGTTATAACCTATCGAAAGATTTTTAACTTCGAGAAAAGTTTTCGTAAGAACTTCGCTGTACGGAAAATTAAAAACGGCGTCGTAGATAACTCTCGGCTTTGCGATTACTTCTATTTTGTCAAGTTGCTTTTTTCTCGCGTTCGCCATACCGGCTGTCGACGCTCTCGCGCTGTTTTTCGCTATATAGTCTTCGAGTTTCTTTATTTCGCGTTGTTGGCGAAGATAATCTTCTTCGTATTGTTTCGCGTTCATCTCTCGCATGGCTGAAAATTGAGTGTAGTTGCCGTTATATTTTTTAACGTTGCCGTTTTCTATATTTACGATCGAAGTACAAACTTTATCCAAAAAGTCGGTATCGTGTGAAATAACGATGACCGTTTTTTTGATATTGTTTAAAAAAGTTACCAAAGAAGCGACGTGTTCTATATCCAAAAAGTTGGTAGGCTCGTCTAAAATCATACAATCCGGTTCTTCGAGAATCAATTTTGCAAGCATTATTTTTGCGCGTTGTCCGCCGGAAAGGGTTGAAATAAGGGTATCGTAGCCGATGCTTGAAAGCCCTAAACCGTTGCCTATTTTTTTAATGTGAGCGTCGATTTCAAAAAATCCGGAATCGGTAAGCCGTTCCATAATGGCGTTCGCCTTGTTTAAAACGCGTTCCATTTCGTTTTCGTTTGTAATTTCCGCAACGGAAGAATACAGTTTTTCCATTTTTTCGTAGTCTGCGTATAAAGACGCGTAACTTTGTTGAAGGTATTCTATCACGGTAAGCGTGCGGTCTATGTCGGCGTGCTGGTCGAGATAAGATATTTTCGTTCCGGCAAGCCATTTGACTTCGCCTTCGTCTTGTATGACAGTGCCGTTCAATATGTTGACGAAAGTAGATTTTCCCGCACCGTTAAGTCCCACAATTCCCACGTGTTCGCCCGAAGCAATGCTTAAAGAAGCGTTGTTGAAAAGTATTTTTTCGTCGTATTTATGCGATAAGTTTTTGATTTCAAGTATACTCATATAAATTATTTTACCATAAACGCGATTTTTTGGCAAATAAAAACGGTCAAGCATACTCTGCTAACGGTAAATAAACCCTCATATTATTGTTACGGGGGTGTGATATGATTTTTAAACGTTTTTTGGAATTGTTCAAAAGGATTTTCGCGTTTACGGGTACTCTTTCGGGCAGGTGCTTTTTACCGCCCTTGAAAAAAGAAGAGGAAAGAGAACTCGTTGAAAAATCGTCAAACGGGGACAGGTCGGCAAGGAATACTCTTATAGAACATAATATGCGACTCGTGGCGCACATGGCTAAAAAATACTCGGGTTCTTACGACGTTGACGATTTGATAAGCGCGGGAAGTATCGGACTTGTGAAAGCGATTGACAGTTATTCGCCCGGTAAGGGAACGACTCTCGCGACGTATACGGCAAAGTGCATAGAAAACGAAATACTTATGCTTTTAAGGGCAAATAAAAAATATAAAAACGACGTTTCTTTAAGCGAACCGATAGGGGTTGATAAAGAGGGAAACGAACTCAATTTGCAGGATCTTCTTACCGACGGTAGCGAAGACGTGATTTCAAGCGTCGAAAAAAGATTGACGGCAAAGGAACTCACGGCGTACGTTAAAGAAGTTTTAACGCAGAGAGAATACGAAATAATCTGTTACAGATACGGTCTTGACGGAAAACCCGTGTATACTCAGCGCGAGGTCGCGGTTATTTTGGGTATATCGCGCTCGTATATATCCCGAATAGAGAAAAAGAGCATAGCAAAACTTAAAAAAAATATAAAAGGAAAGGATTTTTATTGCTGAACGACCGAAAAAATGTTATAATTGAATAAGGTGAGATTATGGATACGAAAATAGGTGTTTTAGCAATAATAATAGACGATGCGGACGCGGTTGAACGCGTAAACGCGTTGTTACACGTATATCGCGAAAATATCATAGGCAGACTCGGTATACCCGTAAAAGACAGGGGTATTTCCGTAATAAGCATAGCGATGGACGCTACGAGCGAAATTATAAACGGTCTTTCGGGTAAACTCGGAATGATTAAAGGAGTAACGGTAAAGGCGGTGCATACGAAATGAGTTATACGTTTATATCGGGCGCTACGGGAGGAATAGGAAAGGCTTTTGTATACGAGTGCGCCCGAAAAGGTTACGATTTGTTTCTGACGGGCAGAAGTGCCGATAAATTGCAAGAATTAAAAGACAACGTACTTAAAGTGCAACCCGAAATAGCAGTCGAGATATTTCCTTGCATGCTTAATCTGCAAGAAGAGCGCGCGAAAATGTTTGCATATATCGACGAAAAAGGGCTTACGTTCGACAGGATTATTAACGTTGCGGGCGTCGATACTCAATTACCCGTTATGGACTATACGCTCGATAAACTTATTTTTCAGGAACGAGTAAACGTCGAAGCGACTATAACAAATACTTACAGCCTGCTTAAAAGGCGTGCGGAAAATGTGGAAGTTATTACGATTTCGAGTATGAGCGGAGTAACGCCTATGCCTTATTTCGCGCAGTATAGCGCAACCAAAGCGTGCCTTACAAGTTTTTTCAAGTCGTTGAGACTTGAACTCAAAAAAGATAACGTAAAAATAACCACGGTTTTGCCGGGCGGGGTTTACACTCGTCCCGATATTTGCGCCGATATAGAAGGTCAGGGCATTTGGGGAAAACTTTCCGCAAAAACACCGGAATTCGTTGCGAAAGGTTCCCTTAAAAAAGTTAAAAAGAACAAGAGAATATATATTCCCGGGTTTTTCAACAGATTTTTGTATTATCTTATGAAGTTGGTGCCCGAAAGAGTTTCCATGCGTTTTATAGCGCGCAGATGGAGAAATATCAAAAAAGACGCGTTTTAGGAGAAAGAGATGAGTTACGCAGATAAAGTTTTTAAAGAAAATTGCAGAGATATAATAG
>CAKQSC010000045.1 GCA_934271725.1 uncultured Clostridia bacterium | reverse complement strand
CCGTCGGCCCGAACGAAAAAGTTATTTTATACGCCGTGAGTCGCTGACCGTTTTTCTTGTATTTTTTGTTTACGCTTTCCACGCCGTATTTGCCGTCGCCTATTACGAAATGACCTATATGCGCAAGATGCGCCCTTATCTGATGAGTTTTGCCCGTTACGAGTTTTATTTCGAGAAGGCTAGTACCGCCTCCGCTTTTAATCACCTTGTATTCCGTTATTATTCTGACGCTCCCCTTAACGGCGGTATCGTAAATCTTAACCCTGCCCGTTTCGGCGTCTTTTACAAGATACGCCGTAAGCGTAGCCTCTTTTTTTTCGGGAACGCCGTATACCTCCGCGATATACCGTTTATCGAACAAACGGTTTTTAAACCCGTTAAGAAGTTCCTTTTCGCTCTCTTTATTCTTTGCGAAAACTATCAAGCCCGACGTGTTTCTGTCAAGCCTGTGTATATAATATAGTTCTTTACCCGCCGATAGTTTTAAAAACAAATCGTCGGAAGTGATTTTCGGGTATTTGTTTGCGATAAGCACGTTTTCGTCTTCGTAAACAACATCGTAAAGACGCTTTTCGTCCGAATCTTTATAATACACCGTAACTTCGTCGCCTACGGAAAGTTTTACGTCTTCCGAAACGCGTTTGCCGTTTACTTTAACGTCTTTTTCACGCAAAATCTTTCTGATTGTCCCATAACCGAGTTGTGGCAGTTCGTCAAGAACAGCCACTGTAAGTTTAGTATTCTTTCGTGCGGTAAACGTTTTCATCTCAAATCTCTCGGGATTCCGCTATATATACGACAAATCCCTTTTATTTATGCAAATTAGAAAAATTGCGGGTATGAACTCATCATGCCCGCAATGTATTGTTTATATCAGTCCTGATCGACAGATTTGTTTTTGGGTTTTACGAATATTACGCAAACAAGCCCTACAAGCGCAACCACGCCTACGCAAAGGAATACTACCGACAAAATATTGTTTCTGGTAAGTTCCGTTGCGGGTTTTACTATCTTGGGTTTTGCGATTACGTTTATATCGAGTTCGTCGTTCGCCGTTTCGGATATACCCGGTTCGTTAAGTCGAGCGGTACATCTTATAGTGTAAATGCCGAGTTTTAACGGAGTGAAAGTAAGTCCGCCGGCATAGTCGACGCATATTTCGTTGTCTTCGTCGTAATTCTCGTCGCTCTTTGCGTAAACGCGTACGGGAGTGTCGTCTGCCTTCGCTCTGTACCACAAACTGTAAGTGGTTTCGTCCGCGCCCTTAACGGTGAAACTGTTAGCCGAATAAGACGTTTCGAGATAACCGGGAGTTACCGTAGCGGTAGACGCTTTTACGGAAGGAACTTTAAGGTAAGTTACGTTCTCTATCGTAAACGAATAATTTGCCTTACAATCGTCCTCGTCCATAGCGTTCGCTTCCGTCGGTTTGCCGTCCGAGAATACTATATAACAGTTGTAATCGCCCTGCTCTTTTATAGTAAGAGTTATCTCGTCGCCGGCCTTGCCCGACACGGTCAGATCGTCGTTGGATTCCGTCGTGTAGTGAAGAACGTACGTAAGTAAAGAATAATCGTAAACATCGTCCGAAACTACGTCGAGAAGAGAAGGAAGAGTAAGTTTTTCGTTTTTATACAAGCCCGCTTTTTGCGCGTCGAAAGCAACCTTTACCTGTTCTTTCCAAGCGGTAAACTTTGCCGAATCGTAAACGGGAGCGGTAGTATCGTCTTCGTAGTTTACTACGTGAACGGTTTCGGTGTAATCGTTACTGAAAGTAATCGTTACGTCCCCCGTTTTGTGGAACATTATTTTATTTGAAGAAACGGTGTAATCGGGAGAAGTTTTTACGGTAAGCGTAGCAAGATCTTTGTCGTAAGCGACGCCCGCGTATTTAGCCGTTAAAGGATAGGACGAAGAAAGTTGCCATATCTTTACGTTTTTATATCCCACCATGTGATAGAAATCGTAATTGATTTTCGTAACGCCCGCTTTCTTGTTCACGAAATTGTGCGTAGTCGAATCGAATACGAAATCCTGTTCGTTGATTTTTGCGATTTTAATAACGGCGTTTTCTTCCGCAACGAAAGCCAACGTAGCGAAAACCTTACCGTCCGAATAAACGCGTGCGTTGGAATTGACGTTTCCTATCGCCGTTCCGTTTACGGAAATTATTCCGCCCGATATCGTAACCGAATATCCGGAAGAAAGAGTTACGGCAGACTTCGCGCCGTCGTTTAAAGAAACGTCCGCTCCGCTTGATGTCTTTTTAACCGTTATAACGTCTCTAACCGTGCTTTCGTAACTGTTTACGGAAGCGTAAGTAAGAGTGATTTTCAGCGTTCCGAAATCATCGTCCGTGTTGAAATCGAGATTGAACGCGGAAACTTCGAGTTCTCTTTTGAAAGTCGCCGAACCGTTTGCCGTCAAACTCAAATTAAGAGTATCGTCCGAAAAGGACGCACTCGCATTGTCGAAATAGTAAGCGACGTTATCGCTGTCTCCCTTAACTTCGTCGTCGGCGAAAGTCGTCGTAAGAAACGCCCCCGCGCAAACAAAGCACAATAAAGAGGTGACTATCAACGCCACAAGCAAAAATATTTTTTTCGTTTTATTAGTATTCATTAACATAACTCCCGATAATGTACCTTTGTCCTATCTATTTTACACTAATTTTGTCTTTTTGTAAACTGCTTTTGCGATATTTATGTATTTTTTTATTACATTTTAACCGTCGCGGTTTACAGCAACTTTGCGTCTTTCATAAAATACAATATACGTATTTTACAAAGGCGGAAAACCGAATGAATTATTCTTTTATTTTAATAACCGCTTTCGCCGTCAGCATAGACTCTTTTTTTGCCGGAATGACATTTAAATCCGACGGGCGGATAAATTATAAAAATCTTTTCGTCGCGACTTTCGTAATCTTTCTTACCTGCCTTGCCGGCAACCTTACGGGAAGAGTCGTGAGAAACGATTCCGGCGGGTTTTTGTCTTACGCGGGCGGAGCGATACTTATTCTTACCGGACTGTACAATCTTTTCGCAAACGAAAAAGAAGTCGCCTCGCCGTTAAAAAAGAACATTACCGTTACGGAAAGCCTTATAGTAGGTTTCGCGGTGGGAACGGACGGCTGTATAGCAAACCTTTCGCTTGCCGTTACCGGCTATACTTCTCTGTTCGTACCCGTCGTAACGACGTTTATGCACTTCGTTCTCATTTACCTGGGAACCTTTCTCAAAAGCAAACTTGACGGATTTGCCGAAAAAACGAAAGCATTGTCCCCCGCGATACTCGTTATACTCGGGCTTTACAAAATTATGTTTTAACCCTTTTTAATCGAGCGGTTTTATTATTTCGACGTATTTAGTCGTATCGAATAAAGTCCAGGGCATAACGTCTTTGGGCGGTTCGACTCTGAAAACGAGCCTTTCGTCCGTAGTCGGGTGAGAAAAAGAAAGATAATACGCCCATAAGGCAAGATACCCTTTTTTCGCATTCTCTCCGCCGTAGCGCATATCGCCGTATACGGGCGTTACCAACTCTTTTGCCATCTGTACTCTTATCTGATGAGTTCTGCCCGTGTGCAGTCTTACCTGCGTGAGCGACAAACCGTTTTTCGTTTCGAGAACTTCGTAATCGAGTTCGGCGTATTTTGAGCCTTCCGTACCCTGCGTGGACAAATACACCATATTGTTGACGGGGTTCTTTTTGAGATAACTCTTTAAAACGCCTTTCTTTACTTTCGGTTCTCCCACAAGAACGGTAAGATACCTTTTTTCAAAATCGCCGTTCTTCATTCCCTCCGAAAGTCTTGACGCCGCCTTGCTCGTTTTTGCAAACACCATAACTCCGCCCGTAGGTCTGTCAAGTCTGTGCACAAGCCCGAGATAAACGTTGCCCGGTTTGTTATAAGTCGTTTTTATGTAGTCTTTTACCTGCGAAAACAAATCGTAATCTTTGCTCTCGTCTTCGCAACAAGGCATATTCTGCGGTTTCATAACCACGATAACGTGATTGTCTTCGTATAAAATTATCAAATCTTCCATAATCGTTTCCTTACGTGTTTTTCCATAATCCGCTACAACCGCAGGGAAGTATTATACCCTTTTCGTCCGTTTTAAGTCCTACTTCGTACCCTTCCGCCACACCGCCGTATTTTGCGGTAAGGTTGCGGTTTAGTATATTTTCGAGAACTTGCGGTTGAAGCCCCGTCGTGTAACTGTTTATAAGGAAGAAAAGCGGATTGTCGCTTAAAACTTCCGTGCAGAGTTTAACGAGAGGATAAAGTTCCGTTTCGAGTTTCCACATCTCGCCGTTGGGACCTCTGCCGTAACTGGGCGGATCCATAATGACTGCGTCGTATTTTCTGCCACGCCGTATTTCCCTTAAAACGAACTTTTTACAATCGTCTATTATAAATCTGACGTTACCGTCGACGCCCGAAAGTCTTACGTTTTCGCCGGCACGCTCTACCATTCCTTTCGACGCGTCTACGTGACAAACGGACGCGCCCGCTTTAAGACACGCAACCGTCGCACCGCCCGTATACGCGAACAGATTAAGAACGTTTACAGGTCTGTTCGCATCATTTATGAGATTCCGCATTATATCCCAGTTGACCGCCTGTTCGGGGAAAAGCCCCGTGTGTTTGAATCCCATAGGCTTTACTTTAAAGGACAAGTCGTTATATTCAACCGTCCACTCGTCGGGCATTTTTTTATAATATTCCCATCTGCCTCCGCCCGTGTCGCTACGGATATATTTCGCGCACAAGCCCTTAAAATCATCCATATCCGTTTCGGCTTCCCAGATGACCTGCGGATCGGGTCGAAGAAGGTAAACGTCTTTCCAACGCTCCAACTTATATCCGTTACCCGTCGCGATTATCTCGTAATCTTTCCATTCGCAACTTTTCATATCAGACCTTGTTTACGGTTATAACCGCTTTTTCGCCGTTTATTTCGACTTCTTTCGTGTAACCGTCCGCCGTTCCTTCCGTTACGTTGTCGGCAAGAACGGTGTTTTTAAAGGCAACCGCGCTCATAAGCACCTCTTTTATTATGCCGTCCGCCTTAAAGGTTACGTTTATTCTGTCGGTTACTTCAAAGCCCGCTTCTTTTCTCATTGTCTGAACTTTGCTTATAAGTTCCCTCAAAACGCCTTCCGCAACGAGTTCGGGCGTTAAATGAACGTCCAACGCTACCGTCAACCCTTTGTCGCTTGCCGAAGCGAATCCTTCCGCGCTCTCGCTCGTTATCAATAAATCATCTTCCGTAAACTCGAAATGCACTCCCTGATAGTCCGTTTTATAAATCTCTCCATTTCTTACCGTTTCAACGACTTTCGCCGTGTCGCACGTATCGAGGAAAGATTTTACAAGCCCGAGATTTTTGCCGTATTTCGGACCGAGCGTTTTAAGTTGCGGTTTTATTTTATACGTTACGAACTTACCCGCGTCTTTGAGATGTTCGAGTTCCTTGACGTTAAGTTCGTCTTTCGCTATATCGAGAAGTCCCTCGACGAGTTTAACCTTTCTGTCGACGCATACGTACGCTTTCGCCAAAGGCTGACGGTTCTTTACGTTCGCGCCGTTTCTCGCCGCTCTTCCGAGCGCGACTATGTCGAGAACGTCCGACATTCCTTCTTCCAAATCCTTGTCGATGAACGCGGGGTTCGATACGGGGAAAGAACAAAGATGAACGGAAATCGGTTCGTCTTTATAAAATTGCGGTACGAGATTTTGGTAAATGCTTTCCGCCATAAATGGTGTGAACGGAGCGGTAAGTTTGGACATCGTTACGAGAACCGTGTAGAGCGTGGTATATGCGGAAATCTTGTCGTCCGTCATTTCTTTGCCCCAGTAACGTTCTCTGCCTCTTCTTACGTACCAGTTGGAAAGTTCGTCCGTAAACGCTTCCATAGCACGCGCGCTACCCGTTATATCGTATGCTTTAAGCCCGTCGTCGACCGTTTTTATAAGCGTGTTGAGTTTGGAAAGCACCCATTTGTCCATTAAGGAAAGTTTGCACTTTTTTATATCGTATTTGCTCGGATCGTACTCGTCTATATCCGCGTACAATACAAAGAACGCGTAAGTATTCCAAAGCGTGCCCATATATTTTCTTTGAGCGTCGCCCACTGCTTCGGGATAAAATCTCGAAGGAAGCCACGGGTTGGAAGCCGTGTAGAAATACCACCTCACCGCGTCCGCGCCCTGTTTGTCGAGAACGCTCCACGGATCGACAACGTTTCCTTTGTGCTTGCTCATTTTGATTCCGTTTTTATCGTTGACGTGTCCGAGAACTATGCAGTTCTTAAACGGCGCTTTGTCGAAAAGCAAAGTCGAAATGCAAAGAAGAGTATAGAACCAACCTCTCGTCTGATCTATTGCCTCGCTTATAAAATCGGCAGGAAAATGTTTTTCAAACAAATCTTTGTTCTCGAACGGATAGTGAAGTTGCGCAAACGGCATGGAACCGCTGTCGAACCAGCAGTCGATAACTTCCTTTTCCCTTACCATTTCTCCTCCGCAATCGGGGCAAGTCCAGGTAACGTTGTCTATATACGGTCTGTGAAGTTCTATATCTCCCGTTATGCCGGAAAGTTGTTTAAGTTCGGCTATGCTTCCGACGACGTGTACCTTTCCGCATTTTTTACATACCCAAACGGGAAGAGGCGTTCCCCAGTAACGTTCTCTCGAAAGTCCCCAGTCGATGACGTTTTCAAGGAAATTACCCATTCTTCCTTTCTTTATGGTGTCGGGTATCCAGTTTATCGAATCGTTGTTCTTTAAAAGTTGTTCTTTAACCGCCGTAGTCTTGATAAACCAACTCTTTCTCGCATAATACAAAAGCGGTGTGTCGCATCTCCAACAGAAAGGATAACTGTGCTCGTAAAGCATTTCTTTAAACAGTTTTCCGCTCGCTTTAAGGTCGGCTATAATGAGTTTGTCCGCATCTTTGCAGAACAGTCCCTTATACGGCGTTACCCTGTCGATAAATCTGCCTCTGTCGTCAACCATCTGCACGAGAGGAAGATTATACGCTCTGCCGACGTTGGCGTCGTCTTCGCCGAAAGCGGGCGCGATGTGTACTATGCCCGTGCCGTCGGTAAGAGTTACGTAATCGGCGTTGGTTACGTAATACGCTTTTTCTTTAAACGTTCCTACGGCATAATCGAACAAGGGTTCGTATTCGGTATATTCGTAGTCTTTACCCGTTTTTTCGTTTAAAATCTCGTAGGTTCCCTCTTCAAAAAGAGTGGAAACGAGCGCTTTCGCCATAATATAACGCTCGCCGTTACCCGATTTCAATTCGACGTAAGTTTCTTTCGCGTTCATACACAAAGCGACGTTGCTCGGAAGCGTCCACGGCGTAGTCGTCCAGGCGAGGAAATATTTATTATCTTCGCCTTTTACTTTAAACTTTACGAAAACGGATTTTTCTTTTACGTCTTTATAGCCTTGCGCGACTTCGTGAGAAGAAAGAGCCGTTCCGCATCTCGGGCAATAAGGCACGATTTTGAAGCCTTTGTACAAAAGCCCTTTGTCCGCTATCGTTTTTATAGCCCACCACACGCTTTCTATATAATTGTTGTCGTAAGTAACGTAAGGATGTTCCATATCGCACCAATAGCCTACTCTGTCCGACATTTCTTTCCATTCGTTGGTATATTTCCAGACACTTTCCTTACATTTTTTTATAAACGGTTCTATTCCGTACTTTTCTATTTCCTGTTTTCCGTCTATGCCGAGAAGTTTTTCCACTTCGAGTTCGACGGGCAACCCGTGAGTATCCCAGCCCGCTTTTCTTAAAACGTGCTTACCTTTCATCGTTTCGTATCGGGGTATTATGTCTTTGATAACGCGTGTTAAAATATGCCCGATATGAGGT
>CAKQSC010000044.1 GCA_934271725.1 uncultured Clostridia bacterium | reverse complement strand
TCGTTTTGTTGTGTACGTCTTTTGAAAGGCGTTTGTTTTCGATATACGGCAGGGCGTCTTTACCGCGTTTGGCAAGAGCCGTCGCGAAATACCAGGCGACGGCGGTATTCACGTAATATTCGTCGCTTTTTATTTTTGATATTTTTTCTGTAGGTTCGGGGCTGTAATCGTCGCCGAGAAAATGAGACATAGCCGTTATTATGCCGAAACGTACGGTATAAGTTTCGTCCGAATCCGTATAGCGGAAAACGTCCGAAAGCAGTTTGCCGTGATTTTTTGTAAAACTTTTCGGCGAGGTAAGGTCGCACACCGCCCAGTTGTCTACGTAAGGCAAAAACTCGTCGAGATATTTTACGGTTTCGTCGTAATCTTTAAAAAGCGAAATTATCCCGCCGTGCAGAACGTTTTCGTCGTAATACTCGTGCGGTAGGGTATGTAAAAAGTCGGCTATATCCTCTCTTTTAAAAAGGTCTTTCGCTAGTTTTCTTATAATCGGCGTTCTCACGCCCAAAATCGTATCGGGGTTTACGTTCGGCACGAGTTTTTTGTGAAACGCTTTATATCCGTCGTCTTTGTAACTTAGTAATAACGTATTAATCTCTTCGTTTATCATAATAATCGTATTATAAGGCAAAACGTAAAGTTCGTCAACGTAAATGTAAAAAACTTTGCATTTTACATAAACTTTACAATTGCTAAACTCAAAAGAGGTAGTTAGCGTTTTTAATAAGGGGTATAATATGGGCGAAGTTAAAAGAAAGGAGATAAAATTATGAAAAAGATTGTAACGTCATTAGTATTATGCGTTATGCTCGTATGCGGAGTAATAGGATTTACTGCATGCGGAAGCAAGAACATCACGGTTGTAGCAAGAGAACAGGGTAGCGGTACGAGAGAAGCGTTCGACAAAGCGGTAACGGACGGCAACGGGAATTACCTTGAAATGAAAGACAAAGACGGCAACAAGGTTTTCAACACGACCGACCGCGCGGATTTGCAAAAGGAAACGGGAAACGTTATGAGCAAAGTCGCAAGCGACGTTAACTCTATCGGTTACATTTCGCTCGGTTCCGTCAATTCCACGATTAAAGTAGTTAAAGTAAACGGGGTTACGCCATCGAAAGAAACCGTTCTTAACGGTACTTACAAAATACAAAGGCCGTTTGTTATAATGACTAACGCCGGCGTTACGCTCAACCCGATAACGGCGGATTTCCTTAAATATTTAAAGAGCGGAGCGTCCGAAGCACACGCGGATACGGCGGGTTGCATATATCTTGCGGATCCCGCCAAAAGAGCAAACGCAGGCGCGACGCCTATTCCAGTAGAAGATTTTACCGCGCAATCCGAATTACCCTCGGGCGGAAAAATAGTTATCAACGGTTCCACTTCTATGGAAAAGTTTATAAAATCGGCTATGAGCGGTTACGCTTCTCTTTATAACACGACGGCGGACAAGATATTCACTCTCGATTTGCAAGGTTCTTCTATGGGTAAATCTGCTGCGGAAGGCGACAGAAACGGAAACGTTATAGGACTTTCTTCCGCAGGCGTCAACGAAGAGGGAATAAACAGTTTCAACGTATGCCTCGATGCGGTTGCGGTTATAGTAAACAACGGAAACGACCGGATAAACGACCTTACGATTGCTCAACTTTACGATATATACAGCGGAAAGATAAAGAAGTTCGGCGAAATAGCGGGTTAATATGATAAAGAGCAAGGCAAAAGAAAAACGACGTAATAAAATATTTACGGCGAAAGTAAAAGAAAACACGGGTAAAGCAATATTCGCGACTACGGCAGTTATTTGTGTAATTGCCGTCGTTGCCATATTCGTGTTTATGCTTGTCAAAAGCATACCCGCGTTTAATAAAATAGGATTTTTCAAGTTCGTGTTCGGCGACAAGTGGGCGCCCGACAGACTCGATAAATACGATACCGTCGCGTTGTCGGGCTCTTACGGCGTGTTCAGAATGATCGTCGGTACGCTTTGCGCGACGCTGGGCGCGCTTTTAATCGGCGGAACGCTGGGATATTTTACGGCGGTGTTCATAGCCTTTTACTGCCCGAAAAAACTCAAAAAGATTTTCTCGTCGGTAATAAACCTGCTTGCGGGCATTCCGTCCGTGGTTTACGGCTTTTTCGGAATAGTTTTCCTGCTTCCTCTTCTTGCCAAAATCGCGCCGAATAACGGAAGCGGACTGCTTGCGACTTCTATCATTCTCGGAATAATGATTTTGCCTACGGTGGTTTCCCTTTCCAAAACGAGCCTGGAAGCGGTGCCGAGGGCTTATTACGAGGGCGCGCTCGCTCTCGGGGCGACTCATTCGGAAGCGGTTTTCGGCACGGTTACGAAATCCGCGAAATCGGGCATAACCGCTTCGCTTATACTCGGTATGGGCAGGGCTTTGGGCGAAACTATGGCTGTCGTTATGGTCGCGGGCAACTCGGTTGCGTATCCCGATTCGCTGTTCAGAAGTTTCAGAGTGCTTACGGCGAACATCGTTATGGAAATGGGCTACGCCGGAGAGGTACAGATGGGCGCGCTCGTCGCGACGGGCGTAGTTCTTCTCGTATTCGTTTTAATAGTCAACCTCGTTTTCGGAATCATATCCAAAAAAGCGGTGAAAGGCGCGGTAGAGGGCAACGGAATATTCAAAAGACTGTTTAAAAAGATATTCAAAAGAAAGAACAAAGAAGAAGTCGCCGTCGCGAAAAAGCCCAACGCTTTTAAAGCGAAATGCAGAGAGTTCGTCGACAAAATAAGGTATAAAGGCAAAACGGCTTCCGTGGGTGCGGGTTTCGCGATAGGTAGCGGAATACTCGCGGGGACGGCTCTTTTGCTCGTCGTGGGGTTCGTGTTCGTCAAGGGCGCGCCTACACTTTTTAAAAACTTCGGCTCGCTGTTCGGCAAATACGAGTTCGACAGCGAAAAAATAACCATACTTCCCTCGCTCGTAACGACGCTTATGACGGTCTTTTTAAGCCTTGTAATAGCCGTTCCGATAGGAATATGCACGGCGATATTTTTAAACGAATATACCAAAAGAAACAATATTTTCGTCAAAATAATAAGAGGGGCGATAGACCTTTTAAACGGCGTTCCGTCGATAGTATACGGACTTTTCGGAATGATAACTTTCGTCGCGCTGATCGGCGGAACGAGTTCCATACTCGCAGGTACTCTGACGGTAAGCATAATGCTTCTTCCCACGATAGTCCGTTCTACCGAAGAAAGTTTAAAATCCGTCGAAGACAGTTTGAGAGAAGGCAGTTACGCGCTCGGCGCGGGCAAGATGAGAACAATCTTCAAAATAGTTCTGCCGTCCGCCTTGCCGGGTATTTTATCCGCCGTGATTCTGAGTATGGGAAGAGTCATATCCGAATCCGCGCCATTTATATATACGATGGGTTCGGTAATATCGGCAATGCCCACGGGGTATACGGACAGCAACGCAACGCTCGCGGTCGCGCTTTACAGACTTTCGGGCGAGGGGTGGTACGTAAACGAAGCGTACGCAACGGCGGTAGTGCTTATAATACTCGTTTTAGGGCTTAACCTTCTGGCGGAACTTATAGCGGGCAGACTTAACAAGAAGTTGCAAGGAGCGAAAAAATGAAAAAAAAGGAAAAAGTAATCGACGAATACGGTCAGAATATATCCGTTAAAAACGCGGATTTGTGGTACGGCGATTTTCAGGCGATAAAAAACATAAGCGTGGAAATACCCGAAAAGCAGGTTACGGCGTTTATAGGTCCGTCCGGTTGCGGAAAATCGACTTTTTTAAAATGTTTCAACCGTATGAACGATTTGGTCGACGGTTGTAAAATTAAAGGCGATTTTTACGTCGGTTCGACGAACATATACGGAAAAATAGACGTGAACGAACTTCGTAAGAACGTTGGTATGGTGTTTCAGAAACCCAACCCGTTTCCTATGAACGTTTACGACAACATCGCTTTCGGACCGAGAACGTTCGGCATAACCAAACGCGCGAAACTCGACGAGATTGTAGAAAAATCTCTTCGTCAGTCGGCGATGTGGGACGAACTTAAAGACAGACTCGGTAAATCCGCTTTGGGGCTTTCGGGCGGACAACAGCAAAGGCTTTGCATAGCGCGTTCGCTTGCGGCAAATCCGAAGATACTTCTTATGGACGAGCCTACTTCCGCGCTCGATCCCATTTCGACGGGCAAGATAGAAGAACTTATAGAAGAACTCAAAAAGGACATAACCATAGTAATCGTTACGCACAATATGCAACAGGCAACGAGAATTGCGGACAAAACGGCGTTCTTCCTTTTGGGCGAACTCGTCGAGTTCGGCGATACGGACGAAATATTCACTTCGCCGAAAGACGAGCGTACGGAAAGATACATTACGGGCAGATTCGGTTAATAATGTTTGCACGGCGTATTGATTTTTCGGGAAAATAAATGTATAATAAAAGGAGAATGACGAATGTCTTTAAGAAAATTGTTTGAAGAGGAACTTGCGGACCTTAAAAAAGAACTCGTGGAAATGTGCCGTCTTACCGAACAGATGCTCGGCGACGCGATTACCGCTTTGGTGAATAAAGACAGAGAACTCGGCAAAAGCGTGGGGCTGTCCGACAAACGCGTCGACGAATACGAAACGGACATAGAAAAGAAATGTATGCGTATTTTGCTTAAACAGCAACCCGTCGCGAAAGATTTCAGAGAAGTGTCCACGGCTTTGAAAATGATTACCGACATAGAACGGTTCGGAGATCAGGCAAGCGACATAGGCGAGTTGGTTTACACCATGCCGGGAGATAAATATATAAAGAAGTTGGAACACATAACGGCTATGGGCAACCTTGCCATGAAAATGGTTCGCGAGAGCGTAAACTCTTTTATCGTCAACGACGACGCCCTTGCGGACGAGGTTATACGGCTTGACGACAGAATGGACGAGTTGTTTTTGACCGTGAAAGAAGAACTTATCGCGCTGATAAAAAAAGACGGCGCGAACGGCGATCAGGCGATAGAACTTATGATGGTCGCAAAATATTTTGAAAGAATAGGCGACCATGCGGTAAACGTTGCCGAATGGACGAAATATAACGAAACGGGAGTACACGAAAAGTTTTAATGAAAGAGATGATTTACATCGTCGAAGACGACGAAGGAATGCAGGAAGTATACGAGGGCGCGTTTGAAGAAAACTACGAAACGCGTATTTTCGACAACGGCAAGGATTTTTTAAGCGCGTTCGCTTTAAAGAAACCCGACCTCGTAATACTCGATATAATGCTTCCCGAGATGGACGGATTTACCGTTCTTACGAGGATAAGAGAACTCGACGAAAGGGTGCCGGTAATCTGCGTGAGCGCGAAAGCGGACGAAATAAGTTTCGTAAAAGGACTTAACAAAGGCGCGGACGATTATATAGCGAAGCCCTTTTCCGTTCTCGAACTTCTCGCGCGGGTAAAAACAAACCTTCGCAGGGCGAAATTATACGTAACCAACGCAGACGGATTCGTTATAGACAACAACCTTTACAAGGCGTTTTACAACGACAAGGATCTGGGGCTTACCGTCAAGGAGTTCAAACTGTTGAAACTTCTTGTAGGCAAGGCGGGTATGACGGTTACGAGAGAAGAGTTGTTCCGCGAAGTATGGGGAGAAGACTATATGGGCGAAACGAGAACTCTCGATATGCACGTTGCGTCGATAAGAGAAAAAATAAAGAACGCGGGGGGCAAAAACGGTATCGTAACCGTGCGCGGAGTAGGGTACCGCTTTGAAAACAAATAAATGAAAAGAAAAACTTTTTTACAGATTTTTATTTTGACTATGGTCTGCATTATCATACTGTTCGTTTACGGTATTCTGGCGGTGCAGGCAAACTCTACCAACATAATGAGAGAACGCCTTCAAAAAGAAACGGATCTCGTATGTTCTCTTTTAAACGAAGAAGCGGATTTCGACGGGTTTAAAGACTATTCGGACGACGACGCGTTCCGTGTAACCGTAATAGACCTTACGGGTAAGGTTTTGTTTGAAAGCGACACGAAAGCGGAACTAGAAAACCATCTCGACAGAGAAGAAGTCAGATATGCCGTAGAGGGAAAACCGCAGTGCGTTCAGAGATATTCCAAAACGTTCAGGTGCAAAATGCTGTATTACGCGCTTAAAACGGAACTCGACGACGGCACGGGCGTCATCGTTCGTCTTGCGGTAAGAAGCAGTGCGATAAACAATTACCTCATAGTAACCCTTCCCGTATTGTTTATAGTCTTTTGTCTTGCCCTCGGCTTTTCTATTATTTTCTCGGAACTCATTTCCAAAAACGTTACGAGAAGAATTACGGAAGTCGGCGACAGCCTTAAAAGTCTTAACCGCGGAAATTACGTTCCCATAAAAACGGACTCGAAAGAACCCGAACTGTATTCGGTGTTTAACGAAATAAACGCGCTTAACGAAAGCACGCACGTCTATATGGAAAAGGAAGCGGAAGAAAGAAACAAACTCGACACGGTGCTTGAAAACGTTTCGCAGGGCATTATAGCGGTCGGCTCGGACAAGAAGATTATGTTCGCAAACAAAAGCGCGCTTAATCTTTTCGGGTGTTCGGAAAAAGTCGAAAACGAAGATTTGGTTTTCCTTATAGACGATTTGAGTTTCTGCAACTTTATTTCGGAAAGACTCGGAAAGGACGCCGTGGACGAATATTCTTACAACGGCAAAGAACTTTCCGTCGTTATAAAAAAAGTCGAAGGAGCGGACGGTAAAGAGGGCGTTTGTTCGATAATAATCTTTACGGACGTTACCGAAGAAAGAGGAATGGCGAAACAGAAGAGCGACTTTTTCGCAAACGCTTCTCACGAACTTAAAACGCCGGTTGCCGTGATGCAGGGGCTTTCCGAACTTCTTATGGCGAAAGACCTCGACGAGAACTCGGCGAAACAGGTGGAAAGAATACACAAGGAAAGCATAAGGCTTGCGTCGCTCATTTCGGATATGCTTAAACTGTCAAGGCTTGAAAACGGCGAATCGCAGGAAATAACGGCGGAGATAGATTTAAAAGAGATTACGGAAGAGGCGTTCGGCGAACTCGCCCCGAAAATTGCGGAAAAGAAGATAAAAACTTCCGTTACGGGCGAAGGAAAGGTTACGGCGGACGGCAAAAAGATTTACGAACTCGTTGAAAATCTTATAAGCAACGCCGTGAACTATAACAAAGAAAAGGGTAGAATAGACGTCGATATAACGGAAACGGAAAACACGGTTACCCTTAAAGTTGCGGATACGGGCATAGGTATAGAAAAGGAAAATATACCGAGGCTTTGCGAAAGATTTTACAGGGTGGACAAATCCCGCTCCAAAAAGACGGGAGGAACGGGACTCGGACTTGCGATAGTAAAGCATATATGCGCTTTGTACAACGCGACTCTTAACATAGACAGCGATCCGGGACTCGGAACGACGGTTACGGTAACTTTCGGTAAATAAGGCTATGAACGGCGAAATCATAACCGTTTACGGCAAAAAACAACCCGTTAGTTATCACGGTACGGGCGATATCTTTTCTTCCGTCGCGGTTGCCGGCATTATGAACGGCGAGCCGTCGAAAAACGTTCTTCGTCGGGCGACTGATTTCGTTACCGATTGCATAAAACGCACCGCAAACGACAAATCGCACGGCTACGGCGTTAAGTTTGAAAAAGTGCTTAAAGAAGGCAAATATTTATAAATAACCACGCGTTTTTCGGGAACCGCTTGTTGCGGTTCCCGTTTTTTATGTTTTTTGAGTTTTTAAGTCGCTTTACAAAAAACTTTACAAAAACTTTACGTTTCCTTTACTTAATTCGATACTAGAAAAACGCCGTTATGCTTTACAATAAAATTACAGGAAAATTACAAAGAAATTATAATCGCGCGCTTTAACGGGCGTACGCGATAAAAAATCGGTTTAGACGGCGGAAATCACAGTAATACAGAAGAAATTAAACGGGTGAAATTGATGAGCGCATACGACAAGAAAGTTGTTTTTTACGATAGAAAATCACAAGTAATACAGAGAAAACAAAACAGGGGGAACGAATGAGCGCATACGACAAGAAAGTTGTTTTTTACGATAGAAAATCACAAGTAATACAGAGAAAACAAAACAGGGGGAA
>CAKQSC010000043.1 GCA_934271725.1 uncultured Clostridia bacterium | reverse complement strand
GTTCCATACACCTTACCGTTCTCGCCGGCACCGTAAGCGAAGCAAGCCTTAAAAGTTCTTTCGTTTCGCTTTCGGGAAGGTGAAGAACAGAATCGTAATTACCGCACGACGAAACCACGTACACGTTTCTCAAAGCGTTTACCACGTCCTCCGCGATAACGCCGATACTCTTTCCCTTTGCCGTAAGAGTATTGAGCGTTTCTATCGCCTTTCCGCCGTCCGACACGAAAATGCTTTCTATAAGCGAATACAACGAATCCTTGTCGGACGAACCCAGAACTTCGAGAACGTCGTTATACGTCAATTTTCCGTCGCCGTAAGATACGCAGATATCCGCAACGGACAAAGCGTCTCTCATAGAACCGTTTCCCGCCCTCGCGATTGCGTGAACGGCGGAATCTTCGTATTCCTTACCCAAATCGTCGTAAATGTTTTTTATTCTGTCCGCAATCAAATCTTCCGAAATAAGTTTGAAATCGAACCTCATACATCTCGAAAGTATCGTTTGCGGTACTTTGTGCGCTTCCGTAGTGGCAAGAATGAACACCGCGTACGACGGCGGTTCTTCCAACGTTTTCAATAAAGCGTTGAACGCCTGATCTGTAAGCATATGAACTTCGTCGACTATATAGACTTTATATTTGCCCGTCGTCGGCGGGAAAGTTACCGTTTCTCTGAGGTTTCTTATCTCGTCGACTCTGTTGTTTGAAGCCGCGTCTATTTCTATTATATCGAGGTTCGCGGGGTTTGAAAGAGCCTTGCATACCGCGCACTCTCCGCAAGGACTGCCGTCTTTCGGATTAAGGCAGTTTATCGCTTTGGCGAATATTCTCGCCATAGTCGTCTTACCCGTGCCTCTCGAACCCGAAAACAGATACGCGTGCCCTATTCGCCCCGTTTCTATCTGACGTTTTAACGTTTTAACGATATGTTCCTGCCCGTATACGTCGTCGAAACCGCACGGTCTGTATTTTCTGTATATCGCAAGATAAGCCATTTCAACCTCCGAATTCCGCTTTTACTTTGTTTCTGACTCTCTGAACGGCGTTATCCACCGCTTTTTCTTCCTTGCCCGTTTCCGTCGCTATCTCTTTATAAGATTTTCCGTCGACGAACATTTTTATCGCTTCGCGTTCCGCTTCCGAACATTTTTCGTCGATAAACTTCATAACGCGTTCCGCCATATCTTTATCGACGACGTTTTGTTGCGGATCTACGAACGTGGCGTATATCGCATCGAAAACGACGGGCTTGCGTTTATCGGCGTTTTTTTTCTTTATCTCGTCGAGAACCCGATTTTTTATGCACGCTTTCGCATAGGGTTCAAACGGTTCGTCTCCGTCGTAATTCATAACCGCGTAAAAGAAGCCTATTTCGGCGTATTGTAGTACGTCGTCGCGTTCTTCGCCCATAAGATAGTAAGTACGCGCTACGTGTTTCATATACGCCTCAAATCGGGAATGCAACGCGTTAAACGCGCTTTTGTCGCCCCCGACGTACGTTTTTATCAACTCTTCGTTAGTTTTGTCTTTCATTTAAGCGTCCTTTGTCTTTGCGCCTCGAAAGCCACCACCGCACACGCTACGGAAGCGTTGAGCGAATTGACTTTACCCGCCATGGGTATTGTAACTATTCTGTCGCAAACGTCTTTCGTAAGCCTTCTGAGCCCCGTATCTTCACCGCCGATTACTATAACCGTTTTGCCCGTAAGATCGGCGTTGTAAAGATTTTCTCCGCCGAGTTCCGCGCCCGTTACCCAGTAGCCGTTGTCTTTAAGCGTATTAAGCGTCACGGTAAGGTTGGTAACTCTCGCTATCTTCACGTAACTCGTACCCCCCTCGCTAACCCTTATAACCGTTTCGTTAACGGGGCAACATCTGTCTTTCGTTATGATAACGCCGTCCGCCCCGACGCACTCCGCAACCCTTATTATAGAGCCGAGATTGTGCGGATCGGATATTCCGTCCAGCGCGATTATAAACCCGTCTTTGTCTTTCGCTTTTTCTATTACGTCCGTAAAGTCGGCGTATTTATAATCTTCCGTAACCGCGATAAATCCCTGATGACGGTGCGTTTCGCTTTCTTTGTCCATTGCCGTTTTAGGCAAAAAACATACCCTTACCCCTAGTTTTTTAATCTCTTCCGCAAGTTTTTTTGATTCGGGATTGTTAAGTCCCGTTTCGATATATATTTTTTCGATTTTGGCCGACCTCTTTACGAGTTCGCTCACGGCGTTTCTACCCTCTATTTTCATCTTCTTCTCCAAAGTTTAAAACGTACGAAAGTCTTTCTTCGTCGCCCGTTAAGTACAAATATCCGACCAACGCCTCGAACCCCGTGCTTTTGTTGTATTCGGAAACGCTTGCGCTTTTCGCCCTGCTCGGTTTATGGGCGTTTCTTGCCCTGCGATATACGTAACTTTCGTTTTCCGTAAGATTTCCTAAAAGCGCGGTGATTTTTTCCGCCTGCGCCGTCGCCCGTACGTAAGAAGTAGTCATTTTGTTGAGTTCGCCCGACTTATAGTCCTTTCCGAGGGAAAGTTTTTCCCTTACGAACAGCGTATAAACCGCGTCGCCGACGAACGCCAGCGTTACGGAACTCATTTTCAAAGCGTCCTGTTCGCTCAATTTTTTCGTAAACATTATATACTCACCCGATTTTAATATATTACCACAAAACGCGAAAGAACGCAATAAAAAAACAAAAATAAACGGCGGAATATATTTCCGCCGTGTCGTCAGTCTTTCAAAGCCGAATATTTACGCTTTGTGGCGTTACCGCCCCGTATATGTCTTTCTTTAAGGTTCTTTTCAAGTTTCTCCTTGACTTTACGGTAAAGCCCCGCGTCGATTTTTTTCAAAATCACGGTAACGTCTTTATGTACCGTGGATTTTGATGAATTGAATCTTTTTGCCGTAGCCCTTACCGTCGAGCCCGTTTCCGCTATATACTCGCCCTCTTCGAGCGCGCGTTCGGTTATGTATTCTCGCATAAATCAAACCTCCACCCCGTACGGGTAGTTTAATTTATGCCATTTTTCGACAAAATATTACATTTCGGGTTAATCGCGATACCCTTTCGGGTTCATCGTCTGCCATTTCCACAAACTTTCCGCCATATCGTCTATGCCGAGTTTCGCCGTCCAGCCGAGTTCTCTTTTTGCTTTGCTCGCGTCCGCATAACACTCCGCGATATCGCCCGCTCTTCTGCCGTCGATAACGTAAGGCAAAGTTTTTCCCGTCGCTTTTTCAAACGCTTTTATCATTTGCAAAACGCTGTACCCCTTGCCCGTGCCGAGATTGTACGTGTAAACGCCTTTCCCGTTTATTTTTTCGACAGCCGAAACGTGTCCTTTCGCCAAGTCGGTTACGTGAATGTAATCTCTCACGCCCGTTCCGTCGACGGTAGGATAATCGTTGCCGAAAACGTGTATTTCTTTAAGTTCCCCGACGGCGACTTTCGCTATATAAGGCGTCAGATTGTTGGGTATGCCTTTTGGATCTTCCCCTATAAGCCCGCTCTCGTGCGCGCCCACGGGGTTGAAATAACGCAGTAAAACAACCGTCCACTCGTTGTCCGATTTATACAGGTCTTGAAGAATTATCTCCTGAAAATATTTGCTCGTGCCGTAAGGGTTGGTAGTTCCGCCCGTTTTACATTCTTCCGTCAAAGGAAGCGTTTCGGGCGTTCCGTAAACGGTTGCGGAAGAAGAAAAAATAATTTTCTTGACGTTTGCCTTTTTCATCGCCGTAACGAGCGAAAGCGTTCCTCCGATATTGTTGTCGTAATATTCTATCGGCTTTAAGCAGGATTCGCCCACCGCTTTAAGTCCCGCAAAATGCAACGTGCCGTCTATTTTGTTTTCCGCAAAAATCTTATCGAGAAGTTTTGCGTCCCGAACGTCTCCCTCGTAGAGCGTAACCTTTTTACCCGTGATTTTTTCCACACGGCGTATGCTTTCTTTCGACGAGTTGGAAAAGTTGTCTATAACCACCGCCTCGTGTCCGCTTTCTATAAGTTCGACCACCGTATGCGAGCCTATGTACCCCGCACCGCCCGTAACAAGAAATCTCATATTTCGTCTCCTTATCTCTTATATTATTCCCGCGTCTTTCAAAAACGCGACCGTTTGTTCTTTATCCTTGAACACCGCCGTATTGTCGAGTATTCTCGCGCAGACGGAAGCGAGTTCTTTTTTCATCGCTTCGTCGACGTTTACGCCGTTTAACGCGCCGTAGACCGAGTTTACCGTTTCGTCGTAAACCGTTTTAAACTCTTTCAAATCCTCGGGCAGAGGTTCTCCTTTAAGGATATATTCCTTTACTTCCCGCAGTTGTTTTTCAAGTCTTCCGGGCAATATAAACAACCCCTGCGCCTCGATAAGCCCTATGCTTTCTTTTTTTATTACGTGAAACTCCGGGTGGGCGTGAAACACCCCGTCGGGATATTCGTCGCTTGTGATATTCGAGCGAAGTATAAGGCTCGTTTCATACCCCCTTGCCGTCTTTACTACGGTAGGCGAAACGGCGTGATGAACGCCCTCTTCGTCGACGTTTATAAGCCCGATTTCGGGGTTGGAATAATTCTCCCACGCGATTCTTATTTTATCGCATACGTCCGCCGTTATATCTCTGTTTTCGGACACTACTCTTACTACCGTGCCGTACCAGTCGACGATTTCTATTACCGCCCCGTCCGCTACGAAAGTTTTATACGCCCCCGCTTTGTGCAGAGGAAGAACCTCACCGCCACCCTGATAGTGGTCGTGCGCGAGAACGCTTCCGCCTATTCTCGGCAAAGAGGCGTTGCAACCTATAAAATAATGCGGAAATCTGTCCGCGAAGTCCATAAGTCTGTAAAACGCGCGTTTATCAACGTGCATGGGTATATGCTCGTAATTAACGGCTATACCGTGCTGATAAAAATACCCGTAGGGCGAAAATTGCCAGAACCATTTCTGCCCGTCAAGCGTTAAGTCTATCGTTCTCAAAGTACATTTTTGCCTGCCCGCGAAGCCCTCGTTTTCGTGGCAAATCGTACACTTCGGGTAACCGCCTTTAACGGCATTTCCGCTCACCGCTTTTTTTGGATCTTTAAACTCCGGTTTGGCTTTGTTTATGGTTATAATCAAATCTCCGACGGAAAATCTCGGGTTTTCGTCGAGTTTTTTCTTTTTTACGTAATCCGTTTTTACGCAATAGTCGTAAAACTCTTCCGTAGCCCTCTTCGAGCCGTATTTCTTTTCCGTTTCGTAAAACTCTTTCTGCAACTCGGACGGCGATTTTTCCGTTAAGCCTATAATCCTGTCTATAAGCGTCGGAATCTCTTCCTCTTTCGCCAAACCGTTTTCGACGACAGACTCGGCAAGTTCGGCGGTTACGGCGTTCAAATCGTCCTCTTCGTATTCTTTTTTCGCAACGCCAAACGATTCGAGGTTTAAAAGCGCAAAAATATTATTTCTTACGTAGTCCTCGTCTTTCTTCGCAAGCCCGAGATTTCTCCCCGCGTAACTTATAAGTTTTTCAACGGCGTCGCAAACGTTTTTCATTTCGCTTCATTCTCCATAAAAAGATACGGGCGAAGATTTTCGTCCTCGCCCGTTATTATATCACCCTTTTTAATCTTTTGCAATAGTTTCGGCAAGCATTACCTCTTTAATTTCGCTATACGTCTTTTGCTTGTCGGCAACGTATTTATCGTAAACCGTTTCGCCTTGTTCTATTATAATCACTCTCTTTGCAAGCGACAACGCTTCTTCCACGTCGTGAGTTACGAGTATGCACGTTCTGCCGTCTTTCTCCCAAAGGTCTTTAAACGTTTTACCCATAGAGAGTTTCAAAGCAAGGTCGAGATTGCGGAAAGGCTCGTCAAGAAGCATAAGATTGCTTTTAAACGAGAACGCGCGAAGAAGAGCGACTCTTCTCGCCATACCGCCGGAAAGTTCTTTCGGGTATAATCCGCCCGCGTTTTCAAGCCCCGACATAGCGAGAAGATAAGGTATATCGGCGTCAGGCGAAACGAGTTTAATATTCTCTTCTACCGTAAGATTAGGCACGAGCCTGTCGCTTTGAAAAACGAAAGACACGCCGTCTACCCCTTCCACGTTACCCTCGTAATCGGTAAGCCCCGCAAGAACGTTTAAAAGCGTGGTTTTGCCCGAACCGCTTCTTCCTAACAGCGCGACGACTTCACCGTCCTTTATTTCGAGGTTGAAGCCGTCGTATATCTTTTTGTCGCCGTAATACTTTTTAAGGTCGGATATTTTCATTTTTTCCACCTCCGCGACACCGCTTTTGAAATAACACGGCAAATAATTTCCATAATAATCGCCACTACTACGGTTATCACGGTAAGAGCCATAAGCCTTGCCGAATTGTAATATATTTTGCTTGCGTTAAGCATTTCGCCGAGAGATTTCGCGGTTGAACTCAAAACTTCCGCCGAAGCCATAAGTTTAAGATTAAGCGAAAGAGCGTTCCCCGCGGAAAGCAACAAAGAAGGCAATATCACGGGCAGAATAAACTTAAAAAAGATTTTGCTTTTTTTGACTTTATAAACGGTCAGCATTTCGATAACGTCTTTGTCTATTTCGCCCAGCGCGCTCGCTATTCCGCCGTATAAACTCGGAAATATAACGAGTACCGCGACAAGCATTGCCGAAAGAGAAGAATTCAGCCACAATACGAACCAAAGTATCACCGCAACCGTAGGAACCGCCCTTACGACCGCGACGAGCGGTCTTATCAGACCGTCGGCGACGGTAAATCTGTAAGATAAAACGGCAAGTCCCAGAGCGAGAACGAACGATATGAAAAAAGAGGCAAGAACGCGCAAAAGCGTGTAGCCGAAACTTTCGTAAAAACTTTTTTTGCCGAAAAGCCCCAACATCTCTTTAAAAGTCGTCTTAATGCTCGGAACTATTATTTCTTCGTTTACCGTTCTTTCGGCGATAAGCCACACGATGAGAATAATACAAATAACCGCAACGGGAAATATTAAGTTGTAAATCGCGTTCGCGCTTATCTTCTTTTTCATATTCCCGACTTTTACCCGATATAGAAAAACTCGTCGCTCAAATCTTTGACGGACTCCGCGTCTACGCTTTTAAGTCCTTGTATATATGCGTTTACGGCGTCCTTTTCTTCCGAAGCGTAAGCAAATCTTACGTTCGTGTTTTTAACTACCTGTACCGTCATTTTAGTTTTATCGAGGCTTGCCGTAAGCCCCTTGCTTGTCATATTCGCGTTTATGGCGTCAACCGCTTTGCAAATATTGTCGTAGTCGTTAAGATACGTTTCGTTGTCTTTCAAAGCCTGTATGAACGCGTTTACGAACGTTTTGTCGCTCAACGCCTTTTCGTTCATAACGAGCACCGCCTGCGGATAGCCTCCGCCGTAAATCGCCTGCAAATCGAGTACGGACGTTATTCCCGTTTTTGCGTTTGCTTTTGCGTTGGAAACGGCGGGTTCGGGAAGAAGAGCAACCGAAACTTTGCCCTGAACCATTGCGGGTATTATGGACGGAGCCCCGTCGTAATACTCTATTTTAACGCCCCCGTCCGTATCTACGGCGATATCGTTGTTTTTTAAAACGAGCCTTAAAGTCAAATCCATAAAATTGCCTTTACCGGCAACCGCAACCGTTTTGCCCGCAAGGTCGCTTATTCCCGTTATCTCGTCTTTACTTGCGATATAAAGATTTCCGTGCGTAACCACGCCCACCATTTTAAACCTGGAACCGTCCGAAAACAAAAGACTCGAAGCGTTTACGGGCAAAATGCCTACGTCCGCGTTTTTAAGTATTTCCGCGCCGATAGCGTTCGCCGTTACGACGTTGTAAGTAACTTCGTTATCGAATTGATTGTTTTCCGCGATAAGTTTGCCTATCGCAAGGGCGGGCGCGCCGTCCGGTACGTATACGGAATAAGCGTTCTTGCCGGCATCGTTTTTACCGCAACCGACAAGAGAAAGGGCGGACAGTATAAGAACTATCGCAATCGTTAAAAACTTTTTCATAAAAATTCTCCTTAAATACCGAAAAATCCCGCGCCGAAAGCGTGGGAAAACCAAAACGGGCAACGAAAAAACGTTACCGTGCAATCGCAAACGTTGCGCCGAAACGCCTTTTGCGGTTTAAACGGGTATTTATCCTTCACTGTCGGGGCGAACCTTTCAATTTAGTATAAACATTTTATCACGTTTTATATTGACTGTCAACTCTTTTTGGTGTATGATATTCGTATGCGTAAAATTATAGTTATAACGGCGTTTATAATAACGCTTGCGGTAAATATCCTTTTTGAAATACCGTCCGTAGCCTTGTTCAAAGACGAAACAGTTAACATTATGGCGACGAAAAGCATTTCAAACTTTGCGATAACCGCTTTTGTAATTCTGTTTATGTGCTTTTATTATAAACGCAATTTGGGTTTCGACTTAAAAAACTTAAAGAAGAGTCTTTTGTGGCTCCTTCCGTGCGTGGCGGTTGCGATAGTCAACTTTCCCATAAGCGCGCTTGCAAACGGAACGGCGAAAATCGAAAGAAACAACATAATATGGCTCTTCGTTTTATACAGCGTTTCGATAGGTTTTGCGGAAGAACTTCTCTTCCGCGGAAT
>CAKQSC010000042.1 GCA_934271725.1 uncultured Clostridia bacterium | reverse complement strand
GGCGAGATTTGCGACAAGGATTTGAGTTTCAAATCTTACGTCGGGTTTTCTATCGAAAATTATTTGTCGGAAACGTGTGAAAAATTGTTTAAAACGGAGTAACTATGAAAGGTAATACCGTATATGCGAGCGCGCGAGCGAAAGCGCTTGAAAACAAACTCGTGGGCAAAGACAGAATATGCCGTATGCTCGATTGCAAAACCGCAAACGACGCGCTTAAAATATTGACCGAGTCGGGTTTCGGGGACGGAGTAGCAACGGAAAGCGTTCTCGATTTTGAAAAACTCGTTTCGGCGGAATACGGAAAGTTCAGGGCGTTTTTAAAAGAAACCTGCCCTGACGAAAAGATTCTCGAATATTTTTTGCTTCCTTTCGATTACGCCGACGCGCAAGCGTTTATAAGGGCTAAATATTTAAAGACGGACGTATCGGCAATGACAAACGTCGGCGGTGTATACGAAAGAGATAAATTAAGCGAAAAGATAATGAAAGACGACTATTCGGGTTTGACCAAAAACCTTAAAACGGCTCTTTTGAAATGCGATAATCTTTTCGTTGACAAAAAAGCGACGGGAAGCGCGGTCGACGCGATTTTCAAGAAAGCGTTGTATGCGGATTTATACGAACGTTCTTTATCTCATACGGAACTGAAAGACGTTTTTTCGGAACGAGTCGACGTAACCAACGTTTTGACAGCGTTGAAAGTGAAAGATTACGAGAAGTTCAAAACGTTTAAACTTACGGGCGGAAAGATAAGAGATAAGGCGTTTGAATATCTTTCCGTGTCTGACGAGACAGATATAGAAAAAGTTAATAACGAAAAGGTTTCTTCGGGTATCGTCGATTGTCTGAAATCGTATGCCGACGGAAAACCGCTTGAAATATTCGAGAAATATTACGACGATTATGCCGTTGAGTATTTCGGTAAGAAATTATACGACACTTCTTCGGTAAGGCCGTATCTTTTGTATTGTTTTTATACTCTTTCGCAGTTTAAAAACGTTCGTATAGTAATGGTCGGGCTGATAAACGGTCTCGATAAAGACGACATAAAAACGGAAGTGAGGAAAGGTTATGGCGGGTAAAATGGCTGTTATAGGCGACGGAGACAGCGTTCTTGCGTTCAGAGCGGGCGGTGTAGACGCGTTTGCCACGGAAAACAGCGATACGGCGAGGGCGACGCTTAAACGAATCGCCAAAAGTTATCAGATTATTTTTATCACCGACAGTATCGCCGTCGATCTTGATGAAACGATTAACGGGTATACGTCGGAGCCGTACCCCATAATTATACCCATACCCGCAAAAACGGGCAGTAACGGTTACGGCGAGGAAAGACTTAAAAAAGAGATGGAAAAATCTCTCGGCGTAGATATTTTATTTAAGAAATAAGCAGGAGAAGCAAATGCAAGGAAGAGTTATAAAAGTTTCCGGACCGCTTATCGTTGCGGACAATATGTCGGACAGCAAGTTGTTTGACGTCGTTAAGGTCGGCGAGAAGAAACTTATAGGCGAAATAATAGAACTCAGAGGGGATAAAGCGTCTATTCAGGTCTACGAAGAAACAAGCGGTCTGGGACCGGGAGAAGCGGTTTATACGACGGGTGAACCTTTGTCCGTAGAACTCGGACCGGGACTTATCGAAAGCATTTTCGACGGTATTCAAAGACCTCTGTTAAAGGTTTACGAAAAGTACGGCGACAGAATAACGAGAGGTATAAGCGTAGACAGTCTCGATCACGAAAAAGTATGGAAGTTTACCACAACCAAAAAAGTCGGCGATTACGTTACCGCGGGCGACGTTTTGGGTACGGTTAACGAAACGGAAATAGTCGTTCATAAAATAATGGTTCCTTTCGGTACGGAAGGAAAAATCAAGAGTATCGAAAGCGGAGATTTCAACATTACTCAAACAGTCGCGGTTATAGAAACCGACACGGGAGATAAAGAAGTCGCAATGCTGACGAAATGGCCCGTCAGAAAAGGCAGACCGTATAAAAACAAAATGACGCCGAATATGCCTATGGTAACGGGACAAAGAGTAATAGACACTTTGTTTCCCATAGCGCGCGGTGGCGTTGCGGCGGTTCCGGGACCGTTCGGAAGCGGTAAAACGGTAGTTCAGCACCAACTTGCGAAATGGGCGGACGCCGACATTATAGTATATATCGGTTGCGGAGAACGCGGAAACGAAATGACGGACGTTCTGAACGAGTTTCCCGAACTTAAAGATCCCAAAACGGGGCACCCGTTGATGAAGAGAACCGTTTTGATTGCGAATACGTCGGATATGCCGGTTGCGGCGCGTGAAGCGTCTATTTACACGGGAATAACCATTGCCGAATATTTCAGAGATATGGGCTATAACGTTGCTATTATGGCGGATTCCACGTCGAGATGGGCGGAGGCTCTGCGCGAAATGAGCGGTCGACTCGAAGAAATGCCGGGCGAAGAAGGTTACCCCGCGTATTTGTCAAGCCGACTTTCGGAGTTCTACGAAAGAGCGGGTATAGTCAAAGTTCTCGGTAGCGACGATTTGAGCGGTTCGGTAACGGCTATCGGCGCGGTATCACCGCAAGGAGGCGACTTGTCCGAACCCGTTTCGCAGGCAACTTTAAGAATAGTAAAGGTGTTTTGGGGGCTTTCCTCTCAACTTGCTTATAAAAGGCATTTCCCCGCAATAGACTGGCTTATAAGTTATTCGTTGTACGCCGACAAACTTACGGAATGGTATAACGAAAACGTTTCGGGCGATTTTATACGTTTGCGTAAGTTTGCCATGTCCGTTTTGCAGGAAGAAGCGGAACTCGACGAAATAGTAAGACTCGTCGGCGCGGACGCGCTTTCTTATAAAGACAGGCTTACTATGGAAACGGCAAAATCGATAAGAGAAGATTATCTTCATCAGAACGCTTTCCACGAAGTCGATACGTATACTTCGCTTGAAAAACAGCATAAAATGCTTAAACTTTTGTTCGATTATCACAGGCTCGGCTCGGACGCGTTGTCGCGCGGGGCGAGTTTTAACGAGTTGATTAGTCTGCCCGTTAAAGAAAAGATAGGAAGATCGAAATATATACCCGAAAGCGAGATAGCGGAACTCGACGATATAGATCGCGAAATTGCGGTTGAAATAAAAGCGCTCGGCGGGGGTAACGAATAATGTTTAAAGAATATAAAACAATAAAAGAAGTCGTAGGACCGCTTGTGCTCGTAGATAAGGTGGGCGAAGCGAAATATAACGAACTTGTCGAAATAGAACAGCAAAACGGCGAAATACGTTACGGAAAAGTGTTGGAGGCGACAAGCGACCACGCTTTGGTACAGTTGTTTGAAAGCGCGCAGGGATTGCAGATTTCTACAAGTAAAGCCCGTTTTTTGGGTAAGTGTACGGAACTCGGCGTGTCGGAAGATATGCTCGGAAGAGTTTTTGACGGAATGGGGCGTCCCAAAGACGGCGGAGCGCAGATAATACCCGTAAAAACGATGGATATCAACGGCGAGCCTATAAACCCGTCCGCAAGAGATTATCCCAACGAATTTATTCAGACGGGAATATCCGCAATCGACGGTTTGAATACGCTTGTAAGAGGTCAGAAACTCCCCGTGTTCAGTATGAGCGGTTTACCGCACGCGGAACTTGCCGCGCAGATAGCAAGACAGGCGAAAGTATTAAACAGTGACGATAAGTTCGCGGTGGTTTTTGCGGCGGTAGGAATAACTTACGAAGAAGCGGATTATTTCATAGAAGATTTTAAAAAGACGGGCGCGATAGAAAGAACGGTTTTGTTTACTAACCTTGCAAACGATCCCGCAATCGAGCGTATCGCTACGCCGAGAATGGCTCTTACGTGCGCGGAATATCTTGCATACGAACTCGGTATGCACGTTCTTGTTATAATAACCGATATTACCAACTACTGCGAAGCGTTGAGAGAGGTTTCCGCAGCAAGAAAAGAAGTTCCGGGAAGAAGAGGTTATCCGGGTTATTTGTATACCGACCTTGCAACGATGTACGAAAGGGCGGGCAGAATCAAAGGCAAAAAGGGCTCTATTACGCAGATTCCCATATTGACGATGCCGGAAGACGATAAAACTCACCCCATTCCCGACCTTACGGGTT
The DNA here is from genome assembly GCA_934271725.1 of uncultured Clostridia bacterium. Lineage (GTDB taxonomy): Bacteria > Bacillota > Clostridia > Christensenellales > Borkfalkiaceae > CAKQSC01. The sequence goes on along the minus strand of CAKQSC010000042.1, from coordinate 4,520 downwards.
ATATAACGGAAGGACAGATAATCTTGTCGAGAGAGTTATATAAAAAGGGTATAATGCCACCTATCGACGTTTTGCCCTCGCTTTCCCGTCTGAAAGACAAAGGCATAGGCAACGGAAAGACGAGAGAAGATCACGCCGATACGATGAACCAACTTTTCGCCGCATACGCAAGAGGTAAAGAGGCGAAAGAGTTGTCGGCTATTCTCGGCGACGCCGCTCTTACCGACATAGATAAAAAGTACGCAAAGTTTGCCGAACTTTTTGAGAAAAATTACGTTTCGCAAGGGTTCGATACGGACAGAAATATAACCGAAACGCTTGATATAGGTTGGGATTTGTTGAAAGTTCTTCCTAAAACCGAACTTAAACGTATTAAACAAGTATATATCGATAAATATTTAAAGGAATAAAATGTCAAGGTTAAACGTAAATCCGACGCGAATGGAGTTGAAAAGGCTTAAAGCAAGGCTTAAAACGGCAACGCGGGGACACAAACTTTTAAAGGATAAAACGGACGAAATGGTTCGCCGTTTTTCCGAAATAATAAAGGAAAACAAGGCTTTGCGAGAAGAAGTCGAAAAAGACGTGGCAAACGCTTTGAAAGAGTTCGGCGTGGCAAGAATGTTTATGTCTACCGCGGAAATAGAACTCGCCTTTTCAATGCCTTCTAAAACCGTTGCCGTTAATTGCGGTTTAAAAAACTTTATGAACGTGGAAGTTCCCGAATTGAATATCGAAGAACGTGAAAGCGACGAAAAATATCCTTATTCGCCCATAGGCGTTACGTGTCGCGCGGATTATTCGGTAGAGTTGATGAACAAAATTATGCCTAAACTCGTAAAACTTGCGGAAGTCGAAAAAACTATGTTTATGTTATCGCAGGAAATCGAAAGGGGCAAAAGGAGAGTCAACGCCCTCGAATACGTTATGATACCTCAACTTAACGAAACGATAAAGTACATTCAGATGAAACTCGACGAAAACGAAAGAGGCAGTCTTACGCGACTTATGAAAGTCAAAGAAGTGATGAAAGAAAATACTTAAAACAATCACCGACCGGAACTTTATTTCGGTCGGTGATTTTATACATTAAAAACGTATATATACAAAAAGTATAAATAAAATTAAAATGAAATATAAGTATAAACGATAGCAAAATGCTAAAAACGGGTGTAAAACGCTATTAAAATATAAATATTTGTGATAAAATATAATTACAAGAACACCCACACTTAAATTTTATTACAGAGAGGAAGGACGACGACCGCAAACGGCTGTCGTTCTTTCTCTTTCGTTTTTTATAATAAAAGTTTTACAGACAAGTCGGTTTATCGTTTTATAATCGTCGGTAAGTAGTTTCGTGAGGCAAAAAATGCCTTTGCGAAAAAGTCGCAAAGGCGAGTCGTTATTTGCTTTCTTGTTGTTTGTCGTCGGGTGCGAAAATATCGTCGAATATTTTTTGTTTTGATTTTTTCATAACCCAACCGATAAATCTCGGCGACGATTTTGGGAAAAACTTGTACATAACTCTCATAAACCATGCGTCCGTTCCGTAAACCATACGTCTTTTCTTTTTCACTATTCCGCGAACGATTTTTTTAACCATTTTGTCGCGGTCGGACATAAAAGAGGAAATGAGTTTGTTTTTACTCATATCTTCCGACTGATTTACAAACAGATTCGTTTTGGTAAAGCCGGGGCAAACGTAACCTACGTAAAGTTCGGGGTGCTCGAAACCGAAACACTCGGTAACGCTTTTGCTTGCCGATTTAGACGCCGTGTAGAGAGAAGTTCCGGGTAGCGGACAAAGCGCGGCGGAACTCGACACCGTTATGAAAGCGGGGGTTTCCGATTTGATTATGTGATCGTACATCACCATTATCGCGTAGGCGGGCGCGTAAAAGTCTACGTTTACGCAAGTTTCCAGTTGTTCTTTCGTATAATGCTCGTATCTGTCGAAATGAGGGAATATTCCCGCGTTGTTGATAAGAACGTCTGCCTGTATACGGTTGTCTTCGAGATATTTTTTGATTTCTACCCAGGATTCATATAAGGAAGCGTCGTACATAAGATAAGAGAACTTGTCTTTTTTATCGCCGAGCGAGTCGATAAACTCGTCGAAACCGTTTTTGTTTATAATAACGGAAATAACGTTGCAGTCGTATTTTTCAATTAAAGTTTTAGAGATGCCCGCGCCTATACCGCTCGCACCGCCGGTGATTAAAACGGTTTTCCCGTAAATCCAACGTTTTTTCATAAGTAACTCCCGAAAAATGTATTACCCGTATATTTTACCACTAATTATTAAAACTGTAAAGTTTGTCAATCAAATTATTGAAAAAAAAGACGAGTTGTGGTACAATAATTTGTATGGAAAAGTATTTGACGAGATTAAACGAAGAGCAAATAAAACCCGTGCTCGATACGGAAGGCGCGGTTTTGGTTATAGCCGGCGCGGGAAGCGGTAAAACGAGAGTTCTTACAAGCAGAATCGCGCATATAGTCAACGATTTGCGCGTTCCGTGTCAAAACGTGCTTGCGATAACCTTTACCAACAAAGCGGCGGACGAAATGAAAAACAGGCTTGCGCAGGTGATAGCGGATTCGGATAATCTGTGGGTTTCCACCATACATAGCATGAGCGTAAGGATTTTACGCTCGAATATTACCGTTATGGGCTATACGCCCGATTTTTCCATTTACGACGATACGGACAAAGAAAGAGTTATAAAACGAATACTTACGGATATGCAGGCGGACGAAAAGGAAATGAAAAACGCAAAGTTTCATATTTCCAACGCGAAAAATGAATGTCTTACGCCGGACGAATACCTTTTGAAGAACTCCACCGTGCAAGGTATAAGAATGTACGTCGAGATAATGAAACTGTACGACAGGGCTTTAAGGGAAGCAAACTCTCTCGATTTCGACGATTTGCTCGTTAAGGTTTACGAATTGCTTGCGGATTACCCCGAAATATTGCAAGGCTACGCAAACAGATTCAGATATATTCACGTAGACGAGTTTCAGGACACGAACGTTATTCAGTATAAGATAATAAAATTGCTTGCTTCCGTTCACGGGAACTTGTTTGTGGTAGGAGACGACGACCAGAGCATATACAGTTGGCGCGGTGCAAGAATAGGTAATATGCTTAATTTCGATAAAGATTTCCCGGGCGCGAAGGTATATAAACTCGAACAAAATTACAGGTCGACCAAAAAAATACTTTCCCTTGCAAACTGTATCATAAAAAACAACCGTTCGAGAAGAGCGAAAACCTTGTGGACGGACAACGAAGAGGGCGTAAAACCGCAATTCTATATTGCGGACGACGAAAATGCGGAGGCAGGCTATACCGCTACGCAGATAAAAAGTCTTGTATATACGGGTAACTACGAATATTCGGACTTTGCCGTTTTAATGCGCGTCAACGCTCTTTCGCGGGCGTACGAGCAAGAGTTTATGAAATACGGTATTCCTTACAGAGTATACGGCGGTTTCAAGTTCTTTGAAAGAAAAGAAATCAAAGACGTGGTTGCGTATATGAAACTAGTCAATAATCCGCTCGATAACGAGGCGTTTTTGCGTATAATAAACTACCCGAAACGAGGCATAGGCGAAAAAACTGTTTCGCAGATGCGGGATTATGCAAAGGGTTCGGGGTTGTGCCTTTTCGACGCCGTTGTCGATATAGACAATCTGGAAGTCGGCAAATCCGCAAAAGAAAAAATAACCGAATTCAGAAATCTTATAACGGGCTTTATCGTAAAAAAAGAAACGGACACTTTGACAAATCTTGTCAAAACCATAATACGCGACGCAAAGTTTTCCGATTTGTTCGTGGAGGAAACGGAAGAGAATAAATCAAAAAAGATGAATATCGACGAACTTATCAACTCGGTAGCCGAGTTTGAAAAGGCGAACGAAAACGCCACGCTTTCCGATTATCTCAATTCCGTAACTTTAAGTTCGGATACGGACGATATCGAAAACGACAACGCCGTAACCATAGCGACTATTCACGCCGTAAAAGGTTTGGAGTTTAAAAACGTTTTCGTTTGCGGTCTTGACGCTACCATTTTTCCGTTGGTAAGGGCGGGCGATTCTCCCGACGAAACGGAAGAGGAAAGACGCCTTATGTACGTTGCCATTACGCGCGCGAGAGAAAGATTATATCTTACAAGGGCGAGAAGCAGGTTTTTATACGGCGACAGACGGTTTACCGCTCAATCTGATTTCGTTAAAGAATTAGGCGAAGAACTCGGTTTAAAACCCGCCAAAACGGCTTACATATCGCCTAACCGCGACGAGGCGTTCAACAACAGGAGAGAACGCTATATAGACGAAGCGTTGCCGAGTGAAAATCACGGCGGATATAACAGCGGATACGCAAACAGATTGCTTTCTAATTCAAGCGTAAACAAAGAGATTAAAAACAGAAATACGTCGGGTTTTTCTACGGGTAAACTCGTCAGGCACCCGAAGTTCGGAATAGGAACCATAATAGCCGTCAAAGG